>JAITLF010000102.1 GCA_031278025.1 Treponema sp. | reverse complement strand
GGCTGCAAAACGTTTCCAGCCGCCGCCGCTCTCCGGTACACTTCACCTATCCCTTTCAGGTCCCGCCAAGATTCCATCATCCCTCAATGCATGACCCGCCGGAGGGTTCCCTATGAGTTTGTCATATTTCCGGTTTTCTTCTTCCAATACCTTTAAGTGCAGCTTCTCTTTCTCAATCTCTGTCTCCAGTAATTCCTTTTGCCGCGTTATCATCTCGATTTTATTCTTCCGCATTTTGTATATAAAATTGAGCGCTATAGCGGGTAATCCTACAAAAAGTGCCGCTATTGTTATGCTTCCGGTTATTATTCCTGTTAAATCCATGCCTTCCCTCCACGCGGCTTTAGGCGCCTTGCACCTCGAAAAAGCGCGGCAACCTGTCAGCTCAACAGAATCTCGTCGTTGGCCAATTCCCGTTTCTTAATATCTTTGAACCGCTGAACAATGTCCCCGGTGGTAAGCTTCGCCTTTTCCGCGGCGTCTATGTCCAGGATGATTTCGCCGCCGTCCATCATGAGGAGCCGGTTCCCGAACCGCAAGGCGTGGACCATGTTGTGGGTGATCATCATGACGGTCAGGCGGTAGTCGGCGGCAAAACGGAGGGTAAGGTCCATGATAAGCTCCGCGTTCCGGGGATCCAGGGCGGCGGTATGCTCGTCCAGGAGGAGGAGGCTCGGCCTGGACATCACCGTCATAAGCAGGGTCAGGGCCTGGCGCTGTCCGCCTGAAAAGAGGTCCACATTGTCCCGCAGGCGGTTCTCCAAGCCCATGCCCAGGACCCGCAGCTGCTCCCGAAAAGTTTCCCGCATGGCTTTGTCCAGGCTGATCCTCAGACCCTTGTAGCCTTTTTTATGGCAGATTACCATGTTGTCTTCTAAGGTCATCTTGCCCGCCGTACCCAAAAGAGGGTTCTGGAATATACGGCCTATGTATCGGGCCCGCTTGTATTCCGCTTCGCGGGTTATGTCCCGCTCTGCACCGCCTTTTTCATTTTTGATGTATATCCTGCCCGAAGTCGGGCCGCAGGTCCCGGCTATGATGTTGTAGAGGGTGGACTTTCCCGCGCCGTTGGAGCCGATGATGGTGATAAAATCCCCCTGCCGGACCGTAAGGCTGATGTCCTTGAGGGCGTGGTTTTCGTCAGCCGTCCCGACGGCAAAGATCATATTGAGGTTTTCTACCCTAACCATGAGACGCCCCCGGTCCTTCCCTGCCGCTGTTTCTTCCGGGGGCCGGCCCTGAACCCCGTCTTGGAAATGATGATACACAGGATGATGAGGAACCCGGTGATCAGTTTGAGATCGTTGGCGGTCATGTGGACGTAATACCCATAGTTCCGGGCGAAGTACATCAGGCCCCGGTACAGGATAGACCCCAGGATCACCCGGAAGGTGAGGAGGCTCACCTTGTTGGACCGGATAAGGAACTCCCCTATCATGAGGGATGCCAGCCCCGATACGATCATGCCGCTCCCCAGGTTTACGTCGGCGAACCCCTGGTACATGGCCGCGAAAGCGCCGGATACCGCAACGATGCCGTTAGCCAGGGAGATGCCGCACATCTTGATGATGTCCGGGTTCATCCCCTGGGATATGATGAGTTGGGGATTGGCCCCCAAAGCCCCCATGGACAGGCCGAAATCGGTATGAAAGAAGAGGTCCAGCAGAATCTTGACGAGGGCCGCCACCATGATGCAGAGGATGACGATGGCGGTTTGGGAGGGCATAAAAGCCCCCGCCCATTCGGAAATCCGGGTGAACATGGTGGGAACCCGGAGCAGGGACAGGTTCGCCCGGTTGGACATAACCCGGAGGTTCACCGAGTAAAGCATGGTCATGGTGAGGATCCCCGACAGGAGGTCGGGGATTTTGAGCCGTGTATGGATGAGGGACGTGATAAACCCCGCCAGCGCGCCCCCGGCAAAGGCTATGCCTATGGCGGCGATGGGGGGAAGCCCCTTGATGAGCATCACCGCCATGACGGCCGCCCCCAGGGGAAAGGACCCATCCACCGTCATGTCGGCGAAATTCAGGATTCTAAAAGTGATGAACACCGCCAGGACCATGATGCCGTAAATGAGCCCCTCGATCAGAATACCTTCGATCATATAGCGCCTTTTAGCCTTTCAACCATTTAGCCTTTTAACCGGGAAACGGCCTTACTTGCTGGTCAGTTTTCCGTTTTCAAAGATGTAGTTCGCCGTGGAAAGATACCGCTCCGGAATGGCGATGCCGCAAGCCCTGGCCGCGTCAAGATCGAAAAGCATATCCGATTCCGCCGGATCGGTGAGGAACTTGACCGGAATATCCGCGGGTTTTTTGCCTTCCAATATATCGGCAACGATGTTCCCGGTGGCGACCCCCGCCTTGTAGTAGTTGAACCCCGAAGCGATCATGCACCCGCCGTTCAAAGCCCCGGTAACGTCCCCGGAGAAGATGGGCTTCTTTGCCGCGCTGAACACCTGAATCAGGGAAGAGAGGGCCGAATACACCGTGTTATCCGTGGTAAGGTAGATGCCATCCACCCGGTTCACGACGGCCTCCGCCGCCTGCCTGAGTTCTGCGGAAGTGGAAATGGCCTGGGTTACCAGATTGATTCCCTGGACTTTGCAGGCTTCTTCAACCAGGGCCAGGGCGGAAATGGAGTTTGCCTCTGAACTGGTATAGATGTAGCCCAGGGTTTGGATCCCGGCGATTTCCTTAAACAGGGCGATATGATCCCCCGTGGGAATGGCATCCGAAAGGCCCGTTACGTTCCCCTCGCCGTGGGCAAGGGTGGAAACCAGATTGGCCCCCACCGGATCGGTTACCGAGCTAAACACCACCGGCGTATCCGTTAAGGTATTGGCCAGGGCTACCGCCGTGGGCGTGGCAATCCCCACCGCTACGCTCACCTTATCGCTCTTGAACTTGTTGGCGATCTGGGCGGCGGTGTTCATGTCGCCGTTGGCGTTTTGAAGGTCGAATACCGCGTCAATCCCCCGTGCTTTAAGCCCGTCCTGAATCCCGGCTTCGCAGGCATCCAGGGCTTCGTGCTGCACTATCTTGGCGATCCCTATGCGGATCTGCTTTGAAGCGCTCTGCTCCCGCCCTCCGGCGGACATGAAGAGAACAGCCGTAAGACACAACCCGGCTCCCGTAACAACAAACTTTCCTAACCGTTTCATTTGTACCAACCTTCCTTTATGAGTGATAATGAGTTTCTCCATGAAACTACAGGGTTTTTGAAAAGAATACAATACTCCATACGCTTTTTTCAGAGGCTCCCCCGCAAATGCCGTACCCGCGCCGTTGCGGGAAGAACCGCCGGCGGTGAGCAAAACCGGGGTTTCTTCGGCGCAAAAACACTTTCGCGCGGCGCAAAAACACTTTTCCCCAGCGCAAAAACACTTTTCCGCGGCGCAAAAACATTTTTCCCCAGCGCAAAAACACTTTTCCCCAGCGCAAAAACACTTTTCCCCAGCGCAAAAACACTTTTCCCCAGCGCAAAAACATTTTTCCGCGGCGCAAAAGTGTTTTTGCGTCGCGCAAACCGTGAGTTTTTTGATCGC
>JAITLF010000005.1 GCA_031278025.1 Treponema sp. | reverse complement strand
TGCTCCGTCTTCGCGAGTCCGCGGACTATGCAGGAAAGGGAAAAGTTGATGACAAAATAAACCAGGGCGATAAAGCAGTAGAGGGTAAACACATGGGCGCTGGTAACTACCGTGTTCTTCGAAATAATCCCCATGAGGTTTTTGGAATTAAAGAAAAATTCCGCAATGGCAAACTGGGCGAAGAACGAGGTGTCCTTGATGGTCGTGATGATCTGGCTCATCAGGGAGGGAACTATGCGCATGAAGCACTGGGGCAGCACAATGTACCACAGGGTTTGAAAGAAGTTGAAACCCTGGGAACGGGCGGCTTCGAACTGGCCCGTAGCAATGGAGTTGAGTCCTCCCCGGACTATCTCCGCGATGATGGAAGAGGTGTAGAGGGTAAGGCCCAGCGCCCCCCGGATCAGGTAGTTGCCCACGGGCAGCATGAAGATACAAACCAGAATCCACAAGAGGAGGGGAGTGCTGCGGAAGACTTCAATGTAGATTGCGGCGATTTTCCCCAGGAAGCGTTTCTCGTAATTGCGGCACAGGGCAAGAACGGAACCCCAGAGGATGCTCACCAAAACGGTGCCAACCGAGAGGAGCAGGGTAACCCGCAGGCCCGCCAAAAGATAGCGAATGTTGTCGAACGTAAAAATATCCGTCAAAACCTGAAAGCTCATGAAGCAGCGCCTCCTTGCGGGTCCTGGAGGCTCCGGTTTTTAAGGCGTACCTCATGCCGCCTGGCCCAGGAAACCAGGGGGAAGCAGAGCATAAAGTAGAGCAGCCCCGTTACCACATAGGCCGGACCATAGCTCAAGGTCCCGTTGGCAGCCCAGGACTGGGACCGGTACATAAGGTCTCCGCCGGCGATAAGGGCCAGGACGGAGGTGTTCTTGATAAGGTTCACCGCCTGGTTCCCCAGGGGGGGAAGCACGATGGTCAGGGTCTGCGGCAGGATGATCCACCGCATTGCCTGAAGGTAAGAAAACCCCTGGGAACGGGCGGCATCCATCTGGCCGCGGGGAATAGAGGTAATGCCGGCCCGTACCACTTCCGACACATACGCCCCGTGGTAGATGCCGGCACAGAGCATCCCGATGACGAATACATCCAGCCGGATGCCAACATACGGCAGGGCGTTATAGGTGAAAAACACCTGAACGGCCAGCGGGGTATTCTGGAAGAATTCAACATAGACACGGGCGATCAGCTTAAGGAGCTTTTTATTCGAGGTAGAAAAGAGGCCGAAGACGATCCCCAGGGTCAGGGCAAGGAGCAGGGCGCCGAGGGATACGAGTATGGTAATCCCGAAACCTTCCAAGAACAGTGGATATTCTCCAAATAAACGCTGCCAGCGCCAGAGCGCAAAGGGTCCCCTGCTCATAGCCGTTATATCTTGTATTTATCGGTTAGGGCTTTGATCGTCCCGTCGCCCAGCCACTTTTGAATGAGGCCGTCTATATACGCGGCAAGGTCTTTGTTGTCGAACTTGCTGGCAACCCCGTACTCCTGGGGAGAGAAGGCGTCGTCCAGCAGCACGGTTTCGCTGTCCAGGTAGCCCCGGAGTATGGACCGGTCCACGCTAAAGGCGTCTACCCGTCCGGAATCCAGCGCCGCCTTGATCTCAGGATAGGTGGCGAATTCCGCGAATTTGACCGAAGCCCCGGCCACCGACGCTGCTGCTTCAAGCGCCTGCCGGCTTGTGGCGGACTGGGCAACCCCGACGGTTTTCCCGTCAAGCCCGGCAATCCCGCTGATTCCGGAGGCTTTTTTTACCAGAAGCCCTACCGCATCGGTGTAGTAGCTGGTGGAAAAGTTATAGGTGAGTTTCCGCTCCCCGGTGATGGTGAACGTGGCGATCACCAGGTCTATGTCGCCGTTATCCAGCAGGGGACCCCGTGTTGCCGCGGTTACCGGGGTAAAGGCCACCTTCGCGGCGTCCCCCAGGATTTCCCCGGCGATCAACCCCGCAAGGTCGATCTCGAACCCTTCGTAGGTATTGGCAGCGGTATTGAGGAGGCCGAAATTCGGCACATCCGATTTTACCCCTACTTTCAACACCCCCGCGCCGCGGATCTTGTCAAGCGGCCCCGCCGGTTGGGGGCCTTCTTTTTTTCCGCCGGCAAATACTGTCCCGGCCACAGCCGCAAGAATCAAAGCCGCGCATAACATTTTTTTCGCAAACTTCATTCTTTTCTCCTCCTTAAGCAAGATAGATTTCAATCAACAATCAACACTACAATCGGCAGCCGGCAGCTATCAGCCGGCAGCCGGTTATCGCAAAATTTTACTGAGGAACACGCTGGTACGCTCGTTTTTGGGATGTTCAAAGAATTCCGCCGGCGGCCCCTCTTCTACCAGAACGCCGTTATCCATGAAGATGACCCGGTCGGCCACCTGCCGGGCAAAACCCATCTCGTGGGTAACCACCACCATCGTGATGGATTCCCTGGAAAGGCGTATCATCACATCCAGAACCTCCTGCACCATTTCGGGGTCCAGGGCGGAAGTCGGCTCGTCAAACAGCAGAATTTTCTGTTTGGTAGCCAGGGCCCGCGCAATGGCGATGCGCTGTTGCTGCCCCCCGGAAAGCGTGGCCGGATAGGCAGCGGCCTTATCCCGCAGACCCACCACGTCTAAGTAGTGGCAGGCGATTTCCTCCGCTTCCGCGCGGCTTTTTTTCTGGAGCTTGATCAGCGCCAGGGTAATATTTGCCAGGACCGGCATATGCGGGTAAAGGTTGAATTGCTGGAAAACCATGGCGCAATAACTGCGCACCAGGAGCGTACGGCTATGGTGCGTAAGCAGTTCCCCGTTCAAGATGACATCCCCATCGGAAGGCTCTTCCAGGCCGTTGATGCACCGGATAAGGGTACTCTTTCCCGACCCCGAAGGCCCGATAATCGTAACCTTTTCCCCCTCCCTGACATGAAGGCAGATATTCTTCAATACTTCCAAATTCCCAAAGGATTTACTAACTTCCTTCATCCGTATCATCACACCCCCCATGCCGCCAAAGGCCAACCGCAAAACATGCATAAATATACACAAACATACGGAAAAATGAAAATTTATGCAATGGGTGATTAAGAGACTGATGCGCCCCCCAGACCTCCCATAAAAAAGGGCGAGGGTATCCCCTCGCCCTTTTTATGGGGGGTCCGGGGGGTTCGAAACCCCCCAGCAGGGGTCCGGGGGCGGCGCCCCCGGCGGGGTCCGGGGCGGAGCCCCGCGTGGTTCGGAGCAGCGCCCGGCGGGGTGCGGGAGCGCCGCCCCGTATCAAGACGCCGTTTTAAGGTATAATCCACGCTATGAACAATCCGTACTATTTTGGCATCGACGGCGGGGGAACCCATTCCCGGCTGGCTATTACAAACCGGGAAGGGCGGATCCTTGCCCGCGCCGAAGGGCGAAGCACCAATATCTATTCGGTATCGCGGGACGAGGCCTTTGAAAACATCCGGTCCCTGCTGGATGCGGGGCTGAACGCCGCGGGGCTGCAAAAAGGAGCTGTCGCTTCAGGCTGCATGGGCAGCGCGGGCCTGGGCAGGGAGGCGGAGCGGGAAGTATTCAGGGATTTTTTTGCATCCCTCCTGGGAGCCGGGACCCCGGTTAAACTCTGCGGCGACGGGGAAATACTCCTCTGCGGAGGGCTTGCGGGGCTTGAGGGCTACTGCCTGATCGCCGGTACCGGATCGATGGCCCTGGGCAGGTCCAAAGATGGAAGGCTGGTCCGTTCGGGGGGCCTGGGCTATATGCTGGGGGACGAAGGGGCGGCGGCATGGATAGGGAAAACCGCCATTGCCCGCGTACTCCGCAGCCTGGAAGGCAGGGACCTTCCCAGCTCTATGGAGGACGCCATCCTGGAAGAAACCCGGCTGCGGGAAAGCGCGGACCTTATCCGCTATGTACACCACGAGGCGGATAAGGCCCGGATAGCGGCCCTTGCGCCGGTGGTTACGAAGGCGGCCCGGTCCGGGGATCCCCTGGCTTTGGACATACTCCAAACCGGCGCCGCCGAGCTGGTCCTGCTGGTACGGAGCGTCCTGGACCAATCCCCCTGGATAGAAAACCGGACCCTGGTCCTGGCGGGGGGAGTCATAGAACACGATGATGTCCTTACCGGGATGCTGCGGGAATCCCTTTCCGCCGCTTTCCCCGGCCTTGGGGTAACGGAGCCGCGGGGCAGCGCCCTCCAGGGAGCCTGCCTTTTAGCGTCCGGCACAGCGAAACGCTAAGTTCCGGCGCCGCAGCCCATCTCCGCCAGGGACCCTTCGGCTTCGGCGCATTCATCGTACGCCACGGTCTTTTCCGCGTAGATAATGGAGTTCTCGTGCCCCTTACCCAGGAGCAGCACCAGGTCGCCGGGCCGCGCCAGGGAAAAGGCTTTCCTGACGGCTGCCGGGCGGTGGGGGATCAGGAAGAGGTCTTCCCCCCGCTTCCTGCCCGGGCAGCCGGCGGCGATTTCTTCCAGGATGGCCATAGGCTCCTCGCCGCGGGGGTCCTCGTCGGTGAGGACCACCAGATCCGACCAAAGGGCGGCGATGCGTCCCTGCTCCGGACGCTTCGCCGTGTCCCGTTCCCCCGCCGACCCGAAAACCGCGATGATCCGGCCCCCCGCCGCATCCAGCCGTCTCCTGAGGGGCGGGAATATGGCGCTAAACGACGAAGGCGTATGGGCGTAATCCACCAGGACTTCAAACGGCTGCCCCCGGTCTATGGCCGTCATCCGCCCCCGGACGGGGTTAAGACGGGGGATCAGGGGAACCAGGGTTTCCACCGGTACGGAAAGGATGCCCGACACGGCAAGAAGGGCCGCAAGGACGTTTCCCGCGTTAAAAGCCCCCGGCAGCCGGTCCGTGAAGTCCAGCGTCCTGCCGGAGCCGGCGGTCCGGATACGGCAGCGGTTCCCCCGGGGGCCGCTTTCAATAGACGCCAGGGAAAGGTCCGCTTCCCCTCCCTGGGTAGTGTACGAGAAGACCGGCGCGCTGGCGGCGGCGGCAAAGTAGGGGGCGCTCTTGTCGCCGGCGTTCACCACGCCGAAACAGGGGACTTCCGCCCTTTCCCGCCCCCACGCGGGCTTGGAATGGGAGAAGGCATCCAATGCCCGGAACAGGTTTGCCTTGTCGCGGCGGTACTGTTCCCAGGAACCGTGGAATTCCAGGTGCTCGTGGGTTACGTTGGTCATGACCGCCGCGTCAAAGGCCACGTCTCCCAGGCGGTTGGTCCGGCGGGACAGGCCGTGGGAGCTGGACTCCAGAACCGCGAAGGCCGCCCCCCGGTCCCGCATGGCCGCCAGAAGCCGGTGTATCCCGGTGGCTTCGGGGGTGGTCTGATGTTCCGGGTTCCCCTGTTCCTCCCCGCCGTCCGAATAGCCCACCGTGGAGATGAACCCGGTTTTTCTGCCCGACAGGGTAAGAAGCTGATAGATGAGGGACACGGTGGTGCTTTTCCCCTCGGTGCCGGTTACTCCAATCACCGCCAGATGCCGGGAAGGATGGCCGTAAAAGGCGTCCGCTACCGGCGACATGGCGAACCGGGAATCCTTTACCCGGATGTAGACCGCCCCTTCCCGGTATTCGGGCAGGGGCGCCTGGTGGACGATGACCGACGCGCCGGCGGCAAGGGCGGCGGGAATGAAGGCGTGGCCGTCGGCATGAAGCCCCGGCAGGGCGAAGTACAGGGAGCCGGGCCGTACCCGGCGGGAATCGTATTCCAGGCCCGTTACCACCGGGTCGGCGGAAAACCCCGCCGGCCCCCCGCCTGGCGCGCCGGCGGCAAGGGCCGCGAGAACCCCGGGGGTGAGGAACGATGAAAGCCGCTTCCCCATGCTATTCCCCGAAGACCGTGGCGGTGAAGGTGGAAAGACGGGCCCCCGCCCGGTCATAGGAATGGGCGGGAAGGCCCGCCTTAGCGCAGAGGCCGTCCAGGTATTCCTCCCGGTTCCAGCCCTGTTCCACCGGAACCTGGGGAAGCAGCACGCCGCTCCTTCCCCGGTACTCAAGGAGGAGCCCGTGAACCCCCACGGCAACCTGCCGGGGATCGTCGCAGGGTTCCAGGGGGGAGAGGACGGAAATCTCGATGCGGCAGCCGTCCAGCTCGTTCCGGGAAAGAGGGGGGAAGCGGGGGTCCCGAAAGGCGGATTCTGCCGCCAGGCTCCTGACGGTCTTTTCCAGGGGTCCGGGCGGCGCCATGCGGCCTATGCAGCCCCGGAGCTTCCCCCCCGCGTGCAGGGTAACGAAGGCCCCGCAAGGCCACGTCAGCGCCGAAACGCCGGTCCGGGCGGCTTCTTTCATTTCCGGGCTCCGGCGGTACCGGGGGCTCCGTTTTTCAAGGACGGCGGCGATGGTTTCCCGCGCGTCCTGCAACAGGGCATTCCGCTCTTCGGTGTTTATGGTAAAATTCATTCTATGAGTATACACGTTTCTGATCAAAAAATGAACGGAAAAAGCGGCGGTGCATGAACGGCGGCCGTTCCAAACCCCGCGCCGGCCTCCGGCTCCCCGGTATCCCGCATACCGCCGGATTATCCCGCTATTCCGCCGGCAAAATGAAGCATCCCTGCGCCCGGCCTGAACATGCGGCTTTCCGGGCGGCCTTTCCCGTGCCGGCGGCCTCCCTGTTTACGGCCCTGGCTCCTGTGCGGAAGCGGAATTCCCTCCTGAGCATTTTTGGGGGGACGGCGGTGTATCGGATCCTGGGCAGGATGGCGGGCCGGTAACTCCTGGCTGGCCGGGGGCGACTCCCCCTCCTTTCCGTGGTATACTTTCCCCCGTCATGAATACGCTTTTATCCATTATCAGCGGGGAACTCCGCAATCAAGAGAGCCGGTTCGTGTTTCCCTCGGAAGCGGCCTCCTCGGAATGGGCGCGGAAGATCTGCGGCCTTATGGGGATACGGTCTGCCGCCATGAACCGCTTCCTGGCCTGGGACCGCTTTAAGGAGGGATTCATCCGCTCGGAGGCGCAGGACAAGGAGCCGGTTTCGGCGGTACTGCGGAAGCTCTTTGCCGAGAACCTGGTGGGAAGGAATGCGGAAGCCCTGCGGGGCGGGAAAAGCCGGGCGGAAGAAACGGCGCTGCCCTTCCGCGGGCTTATTCCCCCTGCCTTCGCGGAGGACGGCGCGGTGTTTGCCTCCCGGATAGCGGGGCTGCTCCCCTCCCTCAGGCTGCTCCGCCGCAGGATGGAGGCGTCCGGGGCCGCCTTCACAGGGGACGATGAGGACCGGGACTTTATGGCGCTGGAAAAAGAATACGCCGCGTTTCTGGAAACCCGGCGGCTGTTCGAGCCTTCCTGGGAACGGCCTCCCCTTAAAGACCGGGAACACCGGTACTACATCTTTTTCCCGGAAGCCATCGAAGACTTTGCCGAATACGAGTCCCTCCTCCGGGACGAGCCGGCCATACAGGTGATCCCCCTGGAGAAGTCGGACCCGCCGCCGCTTGAGGTTTTCGCGTCCTCCCGGATGGAGATCCGTTCCCTGGTCCTGGAAATCAGGCGGCTTCACGAAAGGGAGGGCGTTCCCTACGAAGACATGGCGGTAAGTGTGCCGGACCTCGACGCCCTGGCGCCCTATCTGTTCAGAGAGCTGTCTCTGTATGCCGTTCCCGCGCGCCGGCGGTCGGGCAGGCCCCTGGGCGATTACGGCATAGGAAAACTCTTTTCCCTGGCGGGCGCCTGCGTGTCGGGCAGCTTTTCATTCACCGCGGTAAAGGCCCTGGTGTTAAACGGGCGGCTGCCCTGGAGCCGGCCTGATCTCAACCGGGAGCTCATCAATTTCGGTATCCGGAACAACTGCGTGTCAGCCTACCGGGACCAGGGAAAACAGAAAGACATCTGGGAAGAAGCGTTTGCGGCGGCCGGCCGGGAAGAGCGGCTCAGGCGGTATTACCGGGACCTGAAGCGCGCCCTGTCCGCCCTGGCGGGGGCGCGCTCCTTTCGCGATATACGGAAATACTACTTCGCCTTTCGGGGGAAGTGGGAAAAGGGGGCTGCGGCGGACGGTTTTCTCAGCCGGGACGCCTGCGCGGATGAGGGGGACGCGATACTTGCCCGTTGCATCGAAGAGCTTTCCGCCCTCGTTCAAATAGAAGAAACGTATCCGGGCCTTACGCCGCCTTCGCCCTTTCAGTTTTTCCTTGGCGTGCTGCGGGAACGGCAGTATGTTCCCGTCCAGGAGAAAGCCGGGGTAAACATCTTTCCCTACCGGGTTGCGGCGGCGGCCCCGTTTACCTGCCATTTTGTGCTTAACGCCTCCCAGGGCGCCGCCACCGTTCTCTACCAGCCCCTCAAGTTCCTGCGCCAGGACAAGCGGAAACGCCTGGGGCTGGCTGCCGAAGACGCCGATGCATCGGGCAGCTTCTTCCGCCTCTACCGGCTGGGCCCCTGGGAGGGGTTTACGCCCCGGCTGCGGGTCAGCGCGTCGGCTCAAACCTTTTCCGGCTGGGCCATTCCCCACAGCGTGTTCTTTGAATCCCTTTCCCCCGCAGGCGTTCCTGACCCTAACGCTCCCGCCGCGCCGTCTCCCCAGGATAGGGCGGAGGATTTTTTCCGGCAGGAACAGGATTGGTGGGCCGGAGGGGGGGATTTTTCTTCCACGGGCGCGGGCGCGGGCGCGGGCATGGGCATGGGCGCCCGCGCCTTGTTCCCGTCCCGGCTTTTTCCGGCGCAAGCCGCGGGGTTTGACGCCTGGCGGACGGTCCTGAATCTTCGGGAACAATCCGGGGAACAACCCTACTCGCTTCTGAAGTATCCGTTCCCCCGGAACACGGCGGCCGCCGCTCTTTTGGAAACCAGGATTTCCGCGAAACAGCGTATTCAGGCGGAAGGGGAAGCCGGCGGGGGCCTGATACGGGTGTCGGCTA
Organism: Treponema sp.; assembly: GCA_031278025.1. The sequence goes on along the minus strand of JAITLF010000005.1, from coordinate 4,912 downwards.
CCACGGACCTTAATGTCTTCTTCTCCTGCCCCGCCAAATGGCTGTATCAAAAAATATTTGAAACAAAGCGCCTGGCCCTGGAAGCGCAGCTCATGGACGATGCGTCCCTGGGGCTGCTCTACCATCAGATATTGAAGGACCTGTTTATCCGCATACGCGATGAAGACCGGGTATTCAACCCGCGACGGCTTGGCGAGTACGCCGCGTGGACGGCGGAAATTACCGCCGCCGCGGCGCGGAACCATCCCGCCTTTCAAGGCCCGCTGGCGGTACCGCTGGTGGTTTCCCAGGCTGCGGCAATAACCCGCAGGATCACGGCGCTCCTTGCCGTGGACGCCCGGTATTTCGGCGGGTATGCCATAGCGGATATTGAAGGTTCCCTGTGCCTGAAACAGGACGGCCTGCTGCTCAACGGCGTGTTGGACAGGGTTTCGGTTTCCCCGGATGACCGCCCGGTAATCGTTGATTATAAAACCGGTACGACCCCTTCAAAAGCCGAAAGCACCGGGGCGGATGACGCGCCGCTGCGGGACTTTCAAATGCCCATGTACGTCAAACTCTACGAGGCGCAAACCGGCTTTCCCGTGGAGGGGGCCTGTTTTCTCAGCATCAACCATCACGATGTTACTGCCGTGATCGGTTCGCCGGGGAAAAAACGGGGACACACCCGCGAGGCGTATCAGGAAACCCTGGACGTCTTTGACGGCTGTACCCGCCGGTTCGCCGAATCCCTTGAAACCCTGGACTTTGTTCCCCTGGAACTTGATTTGGCGGCTTGTTCGGAATGTGATTACCGCTGCCTGTGCCGTACAACCTTTACCCTTAACGCCAGGCCGTATAAAAAAAACCCGGAGCTGCGGTCCCAAAACCCCCGTCCGCCGGTCCGGGAGGAGGAAGGAGGCGCCCATGTCCGCTGAAATCATACTGGCCGGTCTTGATCCTGAACAACGGAAGGCCGCCGCCGCCGAATACAACACGGTCGTAACCGCCGGCGCCGGGTCGGGGAAGACCAAAGTCCTGGCTTCCCGGTATCTGTGGCTGGTAATGGAGAAGGGGTATACGGTAGACGAGATTCTTACCCTGACCTTTACCAACAAAGCGGTAAACGAAATGTACCGCCGCATCTATTCGCTTCTGGCGGCCCGGCAGGACAACGAGCGGGCGCGGAAAGCGGTTGAGGAATTCCACAAGGCCCGCATCCTTACCCTGGACTCTTTCTGCGCCGCCGTAGCCCGGACCGCGTCTTCCCGGTACGGGATCAGCCCGGATTTCTCAAGCGACAACCAGCGGGTGCGGGAACTTGCCATGGACGCGGCGCTGCCCTTTGTGCTGGCCCACCGGGACAACCCCGCGCTTCAGGCCATCATCGCCGACCGGAAGATGAGAGCCGTGGCGAAGGAACTGTTCGCGGACACCGTGCTGGAGTACAGCCCCATAAGCCGTCCCCCGGACCTGGGCCGCTTTATCCGGCGGCAGTACGCGGAACTCTTGACGCAATGGAACCGTAAAACCGCGGAAGCCGCCGGCCTGATTACGGGTATCCGGGAAGAATTGTCCGGGATGGGTAAGGCGACGGCCAAGCTGCACATAGCCCTTCAGGACTTCTTTGCGGCCCCGCCGCCTGAGATACCGGACATCGCTCCCCTGCTGGAAGCGGCGGGTAACGGCGCCGCGCTCCGGGGGAACATTGCCGGGTATTTCGCCTGGCTCAACCGCCTGCAGGGGATGAACCTTGCCGTGGGGAGTTCACGGAAATTTCAGGCGATCACCGGGAGCATCAAAGCCTTGCGGGAACTGTACGGGGACCTGGGGTCCTTTGCCAACACCGCCCTGCAAAGCAGCGTCGTCAGGGGAGCCTTTTCCCTGGTGGAGGAGTTTCAGCGCCAGTTTAACCGGCAGAAACGGGAAGCGGGAATTCTTACGTTTGACGACATCGCCCGGCTGGCGGTAGACGCCCTGTCCGAACACCCGGACATTCGGCGGGTCTACAAAGACTCCTGCAAGGCCGTCATGGTTGACGAATTTCAGGACAACAACAGCCTCCAGCGGGATCTGATCTTCCTCCTGGCGGAGAATCCCGAAAGAGACGCCCCCGGCGTCCCGGCGCCTGAGGAACTGCGGGAAGACGTGATGTTCTTCGTGGGGGATGAAAAGCAGTCGATCTACCGGTTCCGGGGGGCCGACGTGTCGGTTTTCCGCAGCCTTGCCCGGACCCTCAAGGTTCCCTCCGGCTCCGGGGAAAAGGCCGGCGTCCTGAACCTGGTCCGCAATTACCGGTCCGAACCCCTCCTGGTTGACGCCTTCAACCGCGTCTTCGGCGGCGGGGCGGGCGGGGGCGCGGTGTTTTTGCCGGATGATGAGAATCTCCCCGGTTTTGAAGCCGCGTACCACCACGTCTGCGCCCCGGCATCCGCCCCGGATGCCGCCCCGGAAGACCCGCGCGGCCCGCTGGTTCACTTCTGCTTTTTGGACAAGGGCCGCCTTTCCACGGATGATCCGCGGGAACCCGCCGATTATGAACTGGAAGCCGCCTTCATCGCGGAACGGATACGGGAAATGGTTGATTCGGGCGTTCAAATCCGGGAACGCCGGCCTGACGGCGGGGTATGGCGTCCCTGCGGGTACAGCGACTTCGCGGTGCTCCAGCGTTCCTACTCCCATCAAAGCGCCCTGGAACGGCAATGCAAGAACTTCGGCGTCCCCTTCACCGCCGAACGGCCGGCGGGCATCTTCAATGACGCCCCGGTAAACGACCTCCTCATGTTTCTGCGGCTGCTGGCGTATCCCGACGACCGCATCGCCTACGGCGCCCTTATCCGCTCGCCCTTTATGCGCCTGAGCGACCTTACCTTGTCGGTGTGCCTGCCCGGCGGCAGCGGCGTCCCCTTTGACGAAGCCCTGGAGGAAGCGATCCCCCCGGAGGATAGGGAACTCTACCGCCTGGCCCGCAGGCGCTTCCGCGGGCTGGCGGAAGACGCCCGCACCATGCCGGTTACGGAATTGCTGACCAGGCTGTGGTACGGCGAAGGGTACCGCTATGAAACGCTTTGGTCCGCATCCTCCCAAATTTACGGAGAGCTCTTTGATCTCTTTTTCGAGATTGCCCGGAATACGGACCGCCGGGGCAAGAGCCTGGCCGAATTCCTGGATTACCTGAACGATGTCATGATGATGGAAGAAAAGCTCGACGACGTCAGCATCCCGCTCCTTGAAGCGAGTACCGGCGTGCGGATCATGTCCATCCATAAGAGCAAGGGCCTGGAATTCCCGATAGTTTTTGTGTACTGCTGCGGCAGCGGGCGGAAAAACACCGGCAACCGGGAGACCGCCTATTTTGACGGGCGCTGGGGCCTGACCCTCAACCTTCCCCAGGCGGAAGAACTGCCGGGGCAGTTCGAGAACTACTTCTTTAAGCTGAACCGGGAAGAAGAGGCGCGGAAAGAAACCGCCGAACTCAGGCGCCTTTTGTATGTCGCCATGACCAGGGCCGAAAGCCGGCTTTTCCTAACCGCGAGCCTGAGCGAACCGGACAAGCATGAAAAAGAAGAACAGGACGCCCGCGCAGGCAGCGGCGCAGGCGGCGCCCGCGGCGGGGACTGCCCCCCTCAATACACCCTTCACGCGCTTAAAGAGCGCCTGGCCTATCTGAACGCAAAGAGGCAGGACGGCGGCAGGGTTTCCTCCTTTCTTGATTTGCTCCTTCCCGTGCTCGCCGCGGGGGAAGATGAGGAAGCCCCCTTTACCCTGGAGCATATCCCGGCCCGCAGCCGGGAAGATCTGCGCCGTATCGCGGGCGGTTTCCGGGAAGACGGGGCGGCCTCTATGGCGGAAGCCGCCGCCGCCGCCGCGGCGCGCTATGCCCGCGCCGAAACAATCGCCGTGCCGCCGCCGCCCCTCTTGTCCATTGCCGCCGGCAGCCTCAAGCGCTCAGGGCAGGCTGCCGCCGCCGAAGACGCGCCTTCCCCGGCCCCGGAGGATTCGGTTTACGGCGTCCTGAACAAAGCGGGGCTTGAGGCATCCGATTTCGGGACCATCGTCCACTGTTTCCTGGAGGCCCGCTTTAAGGGCGCCGCGCCCCAAATCCCGCCGCGGATTCAGGCCCGGCTTGACGACCGGGACCTTTCCCCCGTCAGGGAAGCCGCGGAAACCATGACCGGGGCCTTCCTCGGCTCGGCATTGGGAAAACTCGCGCTGAACGCGGCGTACCGCGAATCCGAATTCCCCATCCTCACCCTGGCGGAGACCCAGGCCGGAAAAATACCGGTCATCGGAACGATAGACCTTCTCTTTGAATCGGCGGGCGTCATGTATGTCCTGGACTTCAAGACGGACCGCGTTGAAGACCCCGCGCGGCACCATCCGCAGCTTGCGGCATACCACCGGGCGGTATCGGACATCTTTGGGAAACCGGTATGCGCAAAGCTGGTCTATTTACGCACCGGCACGGTCATTGACGTAACGGAGGAGGTCCGGCGCCTGGAGCTTGAGGTACGCTAAAGGGCCTGGCCTGACATGAGGTTTAACCGGGGTTTCCGCGGAGGAGCGGGTCCCCGGTTTTTCTTTTTCCCGCAGGCAGGCTGGGTCATTCAGCCTATGCTTTTGCGTGCATCGCGTACCATCCAAACAACAGCCCCCCGCCCGAAACTCCCCCGCGCCCGCATGGGGATGACGCCGCCGCCGTGTGCCTTCGCCCTCACGGCCGTCCGCCGCCGCCGCCGCGGACCTGCCAGGCGCCCAAACCCCCGGCACGGGTACGGGCGCAAGGCGGGCGGAGGCGCCCGCGCCCCCGTCTCAGCCCCAAATGCCGTATTTTGAGGCAAAACCGGGATATTTGGGGCAAAAACCCCCTGTTTTGGGGGCAGAAATGAAATATTCAGGAACAGCCGCGCCCCGTTCAAAGTCCCGAACGCGA
>JAITLF010000301.1 GCA_031278025.1 Treponema sp. | reverse complement strand
CAGGTCTGGAACTTCAAGACCCAGGTCTGGAACTTCAAGACCCAGGTCTGGAACTTCAAGACCCAGGTCTGGAACTTCAAGACCCAGGTCTGGAACTTCAAGACCCAGGTCTGGAACTCCAAGACCCAGGTCTGGAACTTCTAGACCCAGGTCTGGAACTCCAAGAAATGAGGTCTGGAACTTCAAGAAATGAGGTCTAGAACTTCAAGAAATGAGGTCTGGAACTTCAAGAAATGAGGTCTGGAACTTCAAGAAATGAGGTCTGGAACTTCAAGACTCAGGTTCATGTGCGATTACTTAGGGATAGGGTGTACCGGACGGAACAGGGCCGGACGCCTCTGTCGTTTGGAATCGGCGCAGACTAAAGGAAGCCCTTGAAATGTATGCGCCGAAAACATGAGATGCTCCAGCAGCATCGCCGCCGGATATTCGAATGTATAGTTTTCCTCTCTCATGCCCTCTGTTTATCAGATGAGAATTGTTTTGCCAACTGTTTATATAAACGCATATGGGGGATATCCCCCACTATTTTTATTGGGGGTCTGGGAGGACCCTGGCCTCCCGGCGGGGGTACGGGGCTCTACCCCGCGGGGGTGCGGGGGCGTAGGGCTTCCAGGATTTCCCGAAAACGGTGGGGAATCGGGGTTCTAAAGGTCGTATATTCTCCTGTTACGAAGGGACCGGCGGATGGCCTGGGGATGCGGAGGGAAAGGATCTTGGCATGGAGCATCAGCGTCGCATGCGGGAAACGGCTGTCGGGTTTTCCATACAGGGGGTCCCCCAGGATGGGGCAGCCCAGGTGTCTAAGGTGTACCCGCAGTTGATGAGTCCGCCCGGTTCCGGGCTTGAGTACAAGGAGGGAATGGCCGTTCCAGGCGCGGACGACCCGGTACCGCGTACGGGCGACTTTACCCCGGTCGGGGGAAACGGCGAATTTCTTGCGATCTCGGCTGTCCCGTGTGTGGTAGGTTTCTATCAGGCCTTCCGGTTTCCGGGGGATGCCCAGGGTAATGGCGGCGTAGAGCTTCCGCACCTTACGGGATTTGAACTGGTCCGAAAGAAATGTCAGGGTGTCATCGTCGTAGGCGGCAATGATGAGGCCGGAGGTATCTTTATCCAACCGGTGTACTATCCCCGGCCTAAGGCCCCCGCCAGCCACGCCCCGCTCCTGCCGCCTGAAAAGCAGGGCGTTTGCCAGGGTGCCGGCGGGATTCCCCGCGCCGGGATGAACAACCATGCCCTGGGCTTTGTTGATCACCACGACCCGGCTGTCTTCGTAGATGATGTCCAAGGGAAGGTTCTCGGCGATGAGGGCCGTGGGCCCGGCTTCAGCCCAGGAAAGTTCCAATCGGTCCCCGGTTTTTACTATCCGGGAGATTTTCACGCTTTTTCCGTTGATCCGGGCGGAGAGGTTTCTGGCTTTGACTTGGGAACGGCTGAGAAGGCGCAGGTATTCGGCGACATACCGGTCGAGCCTGAGTGCGTGGGGAATGTCCCCTACCTTGCCGGAATATTCCGCCAAATCAGGGCGCCTCGCCTGGGGGTTCTCCGCCTATTCCCGAAAGCGGCGTTTCCTCCATCTGGCCGTCTTCGGCTTCCTCCCCCGGCGGCCAGGGCGTCCGTGTGATGACCGGTTCTGAGGGAGCTATACGGGCGGCTGCCTGTGCGGCCCGTTCCCGTTTTGCCCGCTGGATGAAGTAATCGGCCACGGCCACCAGGACTGCCCCGCCTGCCGCAACGGAAATGGCGGCTATATGTTCCCCGGTTGTTCGGGAAACAGAACCCACCGGCCAGGGCGCGTACCGGGAATCCCAGTCATGCTGGGAAAACCGGTAGGTTTCCACGATGGTACTGGCCAGAAAAAAGGTAAAGGGAAAGACGCCAAAGGTGATAATGTCCGCCCGGCGCAGGTCCCGAACCCATTGGGGGTATTCGTCTTTTTCCCCGGTCTGCGTTTCGGCTCCGGCCTGCTGCTCGGTTTTCCCCGATGCCCTAAGATGCGGAACGGGAAAAATCAGCCACAGCATGACAAAAAAAACAATGGCGAAGGGCAAATTAACGCTGACGCGATTTTTCATGGCGTCCTCTCCCCAAAGATGGCGGTTCCTATGCGGACCAGGGTGGAGCCTTCTTCAATGGCGATCTCATAATCTCCGGACATTCCCATAGAAAGGCAGGACCAGTCGCTTTCGGGAAGCCGGGATTGAAGGCGGTCCCTGGCAAGAGCCAGGGACCGGAAGGCCCGGCGTATCACGGCGCTGTCGTCCGTAAGGGGCGCCATGGTCATAAGCCCCCGGATGGTGAGGGAGGGAAAGGCAAGGGCTTTTTCCGCCGCCCGGAACAGGCTGTCTTCATCGGGGTACCCTGATTTTGAGGCTTCCCCGGAATTAAGCTCAAACAGGATGGAAAGGGGACTCCCTTTGAGTTTTCCCAGGGTTCCCAGGCTGACAATGAGATCATCCCGGTCTACGGATTCAATGCAGTCAAAGAGGGATACGGCGGTTTTGGCCTTGTTGCGCTGGAGGGAGCCTATGAGGTGGACTTCCGCCCCAGGATGGTTTTGGGCAAAGCCTTCGAATTTTCCCGATGCTTCCTGAACCCGGTTTTCACCGAACAGGGTAAGCCCGGCGTTCCAGGCTTCCTCCACGTTCTCCCGGCGGTGGAATTTGGAAACCCCCATAAGGCGGATGTCCTGGGCTCTCCGGCCTGAGCGCTCAGCGGCGGCGGCTATGCGCTCCTGTATGCGGACTATCGCGTCAGCGATCGACATGGTTGCCTCCAGGAGCGGCCCGCCCCAATGCCCGCTCAAGGCTTAGGGCTAGGGCGGCAAATTCATCTACTCCCAGGCCTTCCGCCCGCTCATTGGGCGCTATACCTGCATCGTTCAGAGCGGTCCCGCATAGCTCAGACATCTCTTTCCGGTTCACGGCGGACCCGGCTAGGGATAGGGCAAAGCGTTCCAGGTTGTTTTTTACGGTTTTGCGCCGGGACGCGAAAAGGCAGCGCACAAGGGGTTTGAAAAAAGCGGGATAGGTAGCGGGATCCCGGTCGGTTCTGAGATCGAACAAGACTCCCTGGGAATCCACACGGGGTTCGGGATAAAAGGAAGCCCCCTTCATGACCAACAGGGGTGTAATCCTATAGGCGGAAGCGCAGAGGACAGAAAATGAGGAATACGCTTTTGAACCGGCCTTGGCGGCCATGCGCAGGGCAACTTCTTTTTGAACCGTTACTACCATTCGTATAAAGAACCTGTTTTTCTCGATAAAGTCGGCCAACAAAACAGCCCCGATAGTATAGGGCAGATTACCGAAAAGATAATCTCCCGGCGGCGCGGCCCGCCAGGTTTTAAGGACATTCCCTTCGATCAACGTAAAGGCGGGATTGCCGCCGAAAAATTCCCGCAGCGCCGTGATAAAGCCCCCGTCTATCTCGAAAGCCCATACCACTGCCCCTCGTTCAAGCAGAGGGCGCGTCATGGCCCCCAGTCCGCTCCCTATTTCCCACACCCGGTCTCCCGGCCCGGCGTCCAAGGCATCCAGAAGCTGCCGGCGGGCGTTGGGATTAATCAAAAAATTCTGACCGAGCCGTTTCCGCATTCCCAAACCCCGCTCTTCCAGAAAAGACCTGATGGCCTGAGGGGAATCGTAATTAATCGGCGGCAAAGGGGACAAGGCGTCTTCCTTTCTCAGACCGGTGCTTCCAGAAGAGGACCAGGGCGATGGAAACCGCTAAAGACGCGGCCAGGACCGTCTGAATATTTGAGACCCTAAGGCCGGGGACCTGGCCGGCCCAGCCTGCGAGCCGGAAAAGGACCGCGGAGAGGAGGGAGAGCGCCCTTCCCAGAAGCGGGGCAAGCAGGGGGAGCGGGAGGAAGGCCGCCGTCAGGTACATCATGGCGGCGATCATGAAGACCCCGGTAAACGGCGTGATGACAAGCCCCGCGAAGATCCCCACCGGTCGAAGGACGCCGAAAGACGCGGCGCTTACCCCGGCAGTGGCGAGAAAGGCCCCTATTGACGCGGACAGGGGCAGGGACAGGACTTCCGGCACGATGCCCCGGAAGAGGTCGTGAAGGGGATCGCCCAAGGCCAGGATGCCCGCCAGGGCAAGATAGGAAAGAATAAACGAAAGGCTGTCCCCGGAAGCGGGTCTAAGGCAGATCTGAATCACGAAGGCCAGGGCCAGGAGGACGGCGGGCCGGCGGGGAAAAGCCCCCAGGACAGCCAGCGTCCCCAGAAGGTACATGAGGACAGCCCGTTCCAGGGAAGGCAAGGCTCCCACAAGGCCGGCGTAAAGAAGGATGAAGAGCCCTCCCAGGACCGCCGCCGCCTTAATCCCCAGGAGCTTTTTCAGAAGGAAGGCAATAACCGCGGAAACAATGGCCAGGTGCATTCCCGACAAAGCAAGCACATGCGCACATCCGGCATCCCGGTACGAGGCCGAAAGTTCCGTTTCTAGGGAGTCCCGAACGCCAAGAAGCAGGGCCAGGGCCAGGCCGCCCCAGGTGTGGGGACTGAACTTCTCGGCAATGGCCAGCCTAGCCCCGGTACGGAACCGCTCCACCACCGGAGCGGCTTCCAGGATATGGGTCCCCTTCGCCTGGAAGACGAGACCGACCCTCCCCGCAACAGGGGGCAGAAAGGCCCCTTCAAGGTAGACCCGGCTCAGGCGTCCAAAGGTCCGCAGCCGGGGAACCGTCTCTTCGGGGAAGAAGACCAGGACCGTCCCGCGGGCGGAAGCCCGGAGGCCGTCCTTACCGGCGGTGGTTTCCAGATTAAGAAAGGCCATGCCTTGGCCGCCGGAAAGCCCCCGGGGATCGCCCATGAGGGTCCCGGCAAGGCCGGCGATCTTCCCTTCCCGAAGACCGAGACGGGCTGGACCAGGCACTCCAAGACGGGCGGCAAAGCCCAGGGCAACACCTACCGCCAGGGCAAGCAAAGACAGGGTTATTTTCCGGAACAGGCGGGTATTCTCCAAGCCGCCAACAGGCAGAATCGGGAAGGTTCCTAAAACCCGGATCAGCGAAATCAAGGCCGTAAGCAGGAGGCCAAACCAGAGGGCGAAACTCATCCCGACACTTCCGGCCAGGAGGTAATAACACAGCGCGGCGCCCAAAGCGGAACATACAGCGGGGCATAATCGGGGTATTTTTACCATTTAAGCCGGTTTAACGCGTCCTTCGCGGCGTCTTTAATCCCTTCAGGGTAGGGCAGGTAACTGATATACAACAAATAATCGAACGCTATTTTATCGCCTATCACTCCCAGGGCCTGTATCACACTCAGGGTAACGGCATCATCGCATTCTCCACTTCGCTCCATGCGGGAATTCAGGAAACCTAGATGAAGGGCCAAAACCTGAGCGGCTTCGGAACTGCCCATGTCGCCCAGGCAGGCAATGGCTTCCACAACCTGTTCGCGGGAAGCCGTTCCGTTGCTGTAATCCTGCTGAACCCGGTAAAAATGCTTAATCACCAGGCTTGTTGCCCTGGTCCAGCGTAAATCCCCCAGGGTCCGGATAGCGGCGTACCGCATGTTGGCCGCCGCCGCCTCTTCCTTATTATCGGCAAATAAATCCAGACCGATTTCCAGGGCAACGACCGCCGCATCGGCCCGCTCCGGGTCGGTCAGCTTCCGGGTATTGGATAGCAGGTTAAAGGCCGCGAGCTTTTCCACCGGCGGGTTCCGGCGTATTATGCCGATGAGGTACTGACGCAAATTACCCGGAACCGCTTGCAGGGCGGACGCGGCTTCACGGGTTACGGCTTCAGGATAGCCGGCGATCACCGTTGAAAAGAGGGCCGGATAAGAAGAGTCGTCTCCTATAATGCCGAGGGCCGTTATACAGGCGGACAGGACGGGGTATTCGGAGGGAACGCCGGACAGAAAATGGCTGTTTTGATCCGCCAGGTACTGGTTCAGGTTTTCTACGACCCTGGCGTTCCCCTTCCCCAGGACAGCCAGGGCATTGACGGCCTCCACCCGGATAAGCGTATCCTGGAACCGGAAAAAAGCCTGCCCCAAATTGTCCATCGCCTCCCGGCGTCCGGACGCGCCCAGTCCCCGGATAACCGTGAGGGTAAGGGCGGTGAAATCAGTATCTTTTTGTAGGATATCCATGTTTTGCAGGATGAAATTCAGGGCGAATTCGTAAAGTTCCCCGATGAATTCCGGCGCTTTTTCATCGGTAGCGGCATCCCGCAGGATGCGGTCTTTATCGGCAAGACCGGCCCGGAGAAAATTCCGCTTATAGGAAGCAAGTATCGGTTCCTGGGCGACAACCAGGGTTTGAATCAAGAGGAATCCGAAGAAGCACAGCACAACAGAGAACCCCGGAATCCGCGGAACCGTAGCCTCCTGGTTCCGGGTTATCATCCCGCTCATACCTCCCTCCCCGCGTTTAATCATCATATACCATTATCGTCTGGGACATCATGAAGTTCAACATCGGTAAAAGAATCCTGATCAATGAACTCGTTGCCGTCTTCATCGTCCGGCGGGTTTTCTTCCGTGATTCTGAAAGGAAGCTCTTCATCATCTTCCCGCATTCCGAATATTTCCCCCAGTATCGCGTTCCGGGTATCCGTAGGAAGAGGATCGGCTTCAATATGCAGAACCGAACGGTTTGCGTCCGCGTTATAATCTACGGACCGTACGGTTCCACACAGGACCAAAGGCGCCGTATCCAAAACAAACTGAACTTTCACCCGTAAGCCCACAGAAGCTTTTCCCCCTATGGCTAGGGAACACCCGGTGTCGGAAATATCGTTGAGAATGCATTTGAACCCCGGCACAACTTCGGCGGTATCCGAAACCTCCCGATCCAGAAGATAGAGAAACGCCGCGTTAGCTGTCTTCATCCTGATGGATTTTCGTTTTTGTGTCCTTAACAGGTTATCAGAATGGGCGATTTGGAGAGCCGGACGGCCCTTGAAATAGACCTCGTCTTTCACATCCGTATCAAACACGTAGCCCGCGTCATCATCCCGCCAAAAATAAACCGACAGGCGCTGACCGGACCAGGAAAAACTTTGGAGCGTTTTCTTGCTCACCGGTCTGGCTATAGTTATGTACTGGCTGGCATTTTTGATCAGCAGAGATTGGAACACGCCGGTACCGGCGACCAGAATACGCAGATTCTGGGACTCCCCAATCTGCCGCGTACTGTTCAACCCGCTTTTTAGCCGTGGTTTTTCAAATTCAAGTTTTTTACGATAGTCGTACAATTTGGAAAGGAATCCCTGGATATCCTGATTCTGCTCGGTCCCGGCAAGACGGGCGCTTTGGATCAGGGAACGTATACAAGCGTCCATCTGATTTTGCGACCAGAATAGAGCCGTAGGATCCTCTATATTGGATTTTACCGCCAACCGGCGCAGGAGTTCTATCTCCTTAAAGCTAAACCCTAAATCCTTGCCCTTGGCATAGAATTGCAACCCACTATTTTTTTTATTTCTTCCTGCTTTCTTGTCAAAAAGGGACATGACAAAAAAGAAAACGGCGAAAACTCCAACAATTATCAGCAAAACTAAAAAAACATTCACCCTTTCACCTTTCTATAGTATAATTCACTATACCAAAGTTAGCGCGGAACTATCCAGTCCCAAAGGAGAGCGGGTTACGAATCCCTGGGCCGAACCTTTCATTGTATATGCCGTACTGTTTCTCCCCGGTTTGGCATCAGGCGGTTTTCCCCCCGGAATCGCCGGTGCGGAAACGGCGGAACCCATACGGTTTATCATCCCCCACGAACTAAGCCGTAGCCTGGGATTTACGGTCCCGGCCCTCATGCTTATAGGCTACCTTCTGGTCTTGCGGGGCGGAAAAGCCCGCCTGCCCGTCCAGCTCCGTTCCCGGGACTTCCTGTCCCTCGCCCTCGCCCTTCCGGGACTATTAGGGGTAGGCCTCTTCATCTCCCTGGTTTCTTCCACTATTTCCGCCGGGGCCGCCGCCGTAACGATAGAGGCTCCCAAAGGCCCCCTGGCCGTTATCATCATGTTTTTCTCTTGCCTGAGTACCGGCTATCTGGAAGAGTTCTATTTCCGGTATTACCTTTCCCTCAGATTCAAACAGGCCGGCCTCAGTGATGCCCCCATCATCGGCCTTTCGGTACTCCTCTTTTCCCTCTGCCACATCTACGAAGGTTTCTGGGGAGCGCTGAACGCTTTCCTGGCGGGCATCCTCCTTGCCCTGGTTTATAAGAAGTACCGCGCGCTCCACGGCATTGCTTGGGCGCACGGACTCTATAACGCCTTCATCTATTTAACCGGCATCTAAAGGTTAACCGGCATCTAAAGGGCCGCGGTAGAAATATCCCGCCGCTCCCCCGTTCCCCAGGCTATCCAGCGGGTCTCCCAGGGAGAGAGGGTTATATCCGCCGCGCCCATACCGTATTCCGCGGGGACCCGGAGTACCGCCTGAGCGGGCCCCAAATTCTCCGCGCAAAGGGCGTGGCGGCCCTGGCGGTCAGGTCCCCGCAGAAGCGCAAAGACCGGGCCTTCCGCTTCCAGCGTCCGTTGGGGACTAGCGGGATCAAAGGCCGCTTCCGCCTGCCGGAAGGCCAGGAACCGGCTGAACCCCTCGTAAACACCGGCCCTAAAGGAACCGGGGGTATCAAGCTCCCCTTCCACCTGGTCCAGGGGAGGTTTTTCCCGGTTAATCGCCCGGTTGTAGCCCAAAAGCTCAGGCCCTTCCTTCCAGGCGCCAGAACCTATCCAGCTATGAAAATACACCGCCGGCAGTCCCGCCAGGGAGAGCAGTACCCCCTGGGAAGCGAGAAAAGCCCGGACACGGAGGGAACCCAGGGACGGCGGCGCGACGACTTCGGCATAGGAACAGTTGAGTTCGTAGGGGACGGGCCCTTGAGGGGTAGACTTGTAGGAAACCAGGGCGCCCCGGCGTTTGGCTTCCTCTATGGTTGCGGCAAAGGCGACCTCGTCCACCAGGCCGCTCCGGACCGGGGTCAGCCCTACCCCGTCGTGACTTGCCAGAAAGTTGAGAAACCGCTGTCCTGTCTCCGGCCCCGGCAGGGTCTTCGCCCAGGATCTGAGGGGGGCGGCGTCGCCGGAAATCATGGCGTGAAGTACCAGCGGGGGCAGGGCGAAATTGTAGACCAGGCGGGCCTCGTCTCCCTGCCCGAAATAGGAGATATTCTCCTGGTGAGGCACGTTGGTTTCCGTGAGGATGAGCATGTCCAGCCCCAGGGCGTCTATGACCGCCCGGAAGAGCTTTACCATGCCGTGGGTTTTGGGATGGTGGAGGCAGGGAGTTCCGTCTTCTTTCCAAAGGTAGGCAATGGCATCCAGGCGGACAATGCGCCCCCCTCTTTGGGCATACTCCAGAAAAATCTTCATGAATTCCAAAAAGACGCGGGGATTGGAGAAATCATAATCCGCCTGGTCTTCACTGAAGGTAGTCCAGACATGGACCGTCGAGCCGTCTTTCCGGGTAAAGGGAGTCAGGAGGGGATGGGTCCGGGGACGGACCACCGAGGAGGAATCGTAGTCCTTGTCCCTGGTGATATACCATCCCTCATAGGCGCTTTCGCCGTTCAGGAACCCCGTAAACCAGGAACTGCCGACGCTGCCGTGGTTAAGCACGAAATCAAAAACCAGGCGGAAGCGGCCCCCCAGGTTTTCTATATCTTCCCAGGAGCCAAACCGGGAATCCACCTGCCGGTAATCGATCACCGAAAACCCGTCATCCGAGGAATAGGGGTGGAACGGCAGGAGGTGAAGGTAGGTGAAGGCCCCCCGGTTCCACCGGCGCAGGAATCCTTCCAGCCGGGAAAGGCCGGTTTCGTTTGCCGGCCCTCCGTCTTTGGGGGACTTGAGCATATCGCCGTAAGCGATAAGCAGGGCATCCTGGTGAGTAAGGGCCTCCGCGGTTCCGGAGCGCCCTTCCTTCCCCTCAAACCGGGCAAACCGTCCGGGAAACGCCGTTTCAAAAAGGCCCCTGAGAGCCGCATAGATACCCTCCGCTGCGGTTTCTCCATACATAAAACCCAGCAAAGATTTAATCGTGCTTTCCATAGGATATTATGTTACCCCCATTCTCCCGATCCTGCAAACCCCCGCGTTTTTTCCTGAACCACCCGCCCCGGACCAGGCGGGGCTCCGCCCCGAACCCCGCCGGGGGCGCCGCCCCCGGACCCCTGCTGGGGGACCAGAGGCCCCCCAGACCCCCCATTCAAAAGGGCAAGGGGGATTACCCCCTTGCCCTTTTTATGGGGGGTCCGGGGGGCCTCCGGCCTCCAGGCGGGGTGCGGGGCAGAGCCCCGCGGGGAGCAGGAAGAAGCCCGCAAGGGTCGGGCAGAGCCCCGCGGGGTGCGGAGCAGCGCCCCCGTAAGTAATTGCTTTTTTCCTGAAATGCGATATATTTCTAAGCAAGCGCCGGATAGTTTCGGACGAAAAAGGAATGTGGCGATGGTTGATGGGGTAAAAACGGATAGGGCTTTCCGGCTTCTCTCACAGGGGCCTAAAATACCCATTACCCCCCC
>JAITLF010000294.1 GCA_031278025.1 Treponema sp. | reverse complement strand
GAAACCGGCTATGTTCCCAGCAAATCCGCCCGGAACATGGTCATGCAGCGGAGTTTTACCGTAGGCGTGGTTATTCCCGACGGCTTTAACAACTTCCAGCGGCAGCTTTTTTCGGTCATTGAACGCCAGTTAGACTCGTTCGGGTATCATACCTTCTTTTTCTTCGTAAAGATGGACAGTTTAAGCGAAAAGAAATGCCTTGACCGCCTGAAAACTGAAAAAGTTGACGGGGTTATCATGCTCCATGAGATAAAATCCAGTGAATTTTATGACTATATCAAAGACGCCCGTATCCCCATCATTTCCACGCTGGATAACTACAACAGGATTCCGACCATAAAACTTGACGATAAGCAGGCCGCCTTTGACGCGGTAAACCACCTTATTCAGCTGGGCCATCAAAAAATCCACATGATAAGCGGCTGTAACTATTCCTACGGCGCCCACCGCTTGCTGGGTTATTACCGCGCGCTGGACGAGGCCGGTATCAGGCGGGATGAAAAACGCATTGTTGACGTTCCGCAGTACAGCGCGGAGGCAGGCATGTACGCCATGAGGGAATTACTGCTCCGCAGCAGGGATTTTTCCGCGGTCTTTGTGTCCAGCGACGAACTGGCCCTGGGCGCCATACGGGTGCTGCTGGACGAGGGCATCCGCATCCCCCAAGACATCTCGGTAATCGGGTTTGACGACATTGACATCTCCAATTATGTCTTTCCCCGTTTAACCACCATCCGGCAGCCCATAACCGAAATCGGCGAACAGGCCGCCACCTACCTCCACCAGTTCATTACCGGGCAGAACAACCCTGGCTTAAACATCGTCCTTCCCCACAAACTGATAATCCGGGAATCGACCTGCGCGATAACCCCGTAATCCCTGCCCCCCCCCCCCCCGGCAAGGGTCGCGTCCTGGTATTGAAATGAAATATGGGATATGGGATCATTGCCGCCATGAAAGATATTTGGTGCGAAACCCTGCCCATACGTTTTGGCCATGTGGACAGGTCCGACCGGTTGACCCCTTTTGCTGCCTTCGATCTGTTTCAGGAAGCGGCCATAAATCACGCGGCCAACTTGGGGGTAGGCCGGGACGATCTGGCGCGTACGGGGCAGTTATGGGTATTGTCCCGCATGACGGTACTGATGGAGCGCCGGCCCAAGTACGGAGAAACCGTTACCGTGCGGGCCTGGCCGCTGGGAGCGGACCGGCTCTTTGCCGTCCGGGATTACGATATACGGGACCGGGGGGACAATCCGGTGGTCCGGGGCAGGAGCGGCTGGCTGGTCCTGGACTGGGAAAAGCGGCGTCCTTTGCGGATTCAACAGGTGGTGGCGTCTCTGCCTCCCAACAAAGGCATCGCCGCCCTTCCCGGCGGCGCCGGTTGCCTGGACAGCCCTCAGGACCCGGTTAGGGCCGGAGAGCGGCGGGCTGTCTTTTCTGATATTGATTACAACGGTCATGTCAACAACGCCCGGTATATCCAATGGATTCAGGATCTGATTGAGCCGGCGGTATTGGAGAACGCCGGTATGCTGCGCCTGGACATTAATTATTTGGGAGAAGTGAAGTACGGAGAAATTACCGTCCTTTGGACGGCCCCGGCATCCGGGCCGGGCTGCTGGAACGGCATAGGCCCTGGGGAAGCGCCCTCCGAAGCGGGGAATCCCTGCGCCTTCTCCCTCGCGGCGGAAGGGCGTCGGCAGGAAGGCGGCCAGCCGGTATTCCGTGCGGAACTTCGGACCTGGACCGTTTCCCCCCAAGCCTCCGGGCTATGACGGTTTCCCTTGAGGCGGTTCCCCGCAGCCGGGAAGCCCTGGCGGAAACAATAACCATCGCGGCGGCGTTCCCCCTTATCAGCCTGATAAACACTCCGGATCTTGTACGCTTTCCCCTGCGTTCCTGGGATGCCTGCGGGATAGTGGCGGAATTGTATGCGGGGGCAAATGGTCCGGGCCGGGCCGGGCCGGGCTACCTGCCCCATATCCGGGCTATTGATTTTGATCTGGACGAGCCGTTCCCGCACCGGGATCTGTTCCGCGCCAGGGGGATACGCCGGGCCTTGGTCGTTGCCGGGGACCCTCCCCAGGACAGGACACGCCGGACCTATCCCACCGGGACGGCGGCGTTTATCCGCAAACTCAAGAAGGAAATGCCGGAACTGCGGGTCTATGCGGCGTTTGACCCCTACCGGTCCAACATACGGTATGAACTGGAATATGTCCGGGTTAAAGAAGATGCCGGGGCGGAAGGCTTTATGAGCCAGCCTTTTTTCGATTTGCGATTACTGGAAATCTACGCCGAATATCTTGAAGGGAAGGAAATTTTTTGGGGCGTTTCCCCGGTACTTTCCGCGTCAACCCGGAACTACTGGGAATCCCGCAACCGGGCGGTTTTTCCCAAGGCGTTCCGCCCCGGTATGGAGTGGAACGTGGAATTTGGCCGCCGGGTTCTGGACTTCTGCGGTAAAAATCAGTTCAACCTTTACCTTATGCCCATCAAGGGAGACCTTAAAACCTACCTTGACGGGCTGTTCGGACGCAGGGATTTGCCCCTGTAAACCCGGAACGGTCAAACCGCCGGATTACCAGCCAAAACACATTCCCAAAGCAACCTCTAAACCGGCGCCTGTGAAGCTCTTTCCAATATGTTCGGATTGTGAAGCCACGCCGATGTCAATTTGAACGGCCCTGAAATTCAAGGTTAAGCCGGCCCCCTGTTTCCACACCTTGTCCTCATATCCGGAACTTACGGTAAAGGCGAGAACGGCATTGGACCGGCTGACGTTGAAAAGCCCCAGCCGGGCCGCTATCGAACCTTCAAAGGAGTGGGGCTTTAGGTATATCGCGTTGTAGGCGTACCCGATCCGCGGAATAAGGGCCAGCGCGTAGAGCTTGTGCTTAAAGGGGGTGTAGACCGCGTTGACGCCAAACTTGAAGGGCCGGAATACCTGAAGGTCCCCGTGCGAAGATTCAACCGTCCGATCTTTCAACAGATCTTCCAGACCTCCGCCGTTTATCAGATCATCGAGCATGTCCTGAGAATTTAATTGTTTACCCCCGCTTATCACGGCTTTATTCGTAAGCAGGGCGGGGAAAATGGGGATGTGGGTTATGGTCGCGCCGACCGTCAGGTTGGGCAAGAGCGGATAATCAACCCCTGCCGTCAGGTCAAAGCCTCCCCGTCCGGTGAGGCTCGTGGGGCTTATCGTGGTATTATCCAAAATATCCGCAATACCGCCTCCGGTGTCCCGCATTTCAAAGGGGGTATATACGGCCATGTTGTATTCAAAGTCGACATACACATCCCCGGCGCTGCCGGTACGGATCGTATAATGAGCATCCGGCTTCATGTACGCCAGGGGGAGGAAGTAGGCCGGCCGCACCGCGATTCTGAATTTCTTTATGTTGAAATAGCCGTGAGCGCCCGCTTCCACGAAAGCCGCCGCGCCGATTCCTATGTCGCCCTCGTAGGTTTTATTTAATTCGTTCCCCTGGAGAAAATCTTGAATATCCTTGGAAAGGCTGAACTGTCCCAGAACATCTACATTCGAAAATACCCCAAACCCCATTTGGTCTTTGATATTCAGGTTAATAAAAAAATCAAAGTCCCCGCTGAAATCAATATACAAAGGCTCAGGCTCCGCGGTAAGGTCGATCACCACCGTCTTCTTAAAAACATCGGCCGCACCGAGGTAGTTGTTCGCAAAGCCCCCGCCGCCGTTAAAGCCTATTTCAAACACTCTGGGGGGCAGATCCGCCCAAAGAGATGCCGCGCCAGTCAGCAGGATAACAACACAGACGTAAAGTTTCTTCATCATGGTTCTCCTCTTTATATCGATCTTTATAGATCAAACGTGGCGTCAACACCGGCGTTAACGCTCAGGCTTAAAAAGCTAAGACCCCGCGGTATTTGCAGGGTTCCCGTGTTCGTACTATCCCCAAGTTGCAGTGCAACCTTTATCGGCGTAAACCGTTGGTTAGAGCCGAGGTATTGAGCCAGCGGAAGCCGTATGTTCGAGCTGTTTAAAGGAATCTTAACAGTCTGATACTCACCGGCATGATCGCTGGCAGCTCTTTCGATACTGAGCTTTCCATTTTTCAGGGGCGCACCGCTCAAGTTAATATCCAGCGTCAGGGTGTTAAAGGATACGTCTAGTTGGCCCATGTCATCCATGAAACTCAACAGATTCTTGTTTTGCATTCCCCCCAGGTATTCAGTTACGTCAATCTCCGCCGTTTCCCCTTGTTTGGAGGTCAGTTTCAGGGGAACGACAAGCACCAGATCGGCCTTAAAAACTTTTACGCCGGCCGCCTGGTTTTGTATGGTAAGCCCGCTCCCAAAATCCATCTCATACGCAATGCTTAAATTTTCGCCGCCAAGCATTCTGTTGAAGGTACTGGTAAAATCAAGATGCTTGTATTCGTCTTTATCGGGATCTTCTACCAGGCTGGACTCTAAACCGGCAACGTTCGCCGTAAAGGGCTTGTCGCCATTAGGCAAGGCCAGCGGGTTTTGGATCAATTTAATTTCTCGCGTATTGGAGAGTTCGTCTTTCGTTGCCGTGTCGGGATACGCGGTCAAGTCAAGGGTTATCTTGTCGTTCTCACCGGGAGCCGGGCCGCTGAAGAAGAGATACCCCTTAATATCCTCAAACGCAATGCCATCCAGCAAGTTCCCTAAGTCGCTGTTGCCAAGAGAGAAACCCTCTTCACCCTCAGCAGGAAATTTCCCCTTGGCAAAATTGTTCCCGTCTCCGAGTGCCGCATCCGGCTTAACGGTTGCGCTCTCCCAATCAAAAACAAGACTGGGCTGGCAGTCGATAATGGGAACCTCTTGGCCGGGAATTATATTCGTCAATCGCAAAACCGGAATTTCCCCATCCCCATTGGAAGAGGCAAGCGTGATCTCAAACGTCGGCTCGGAATTATTTGCAACGTTGTAATCAAAGGCATTTTCGCTCCCCCCTTTCGCGGTCGTAACATTGGTGAAATTCACCGGAGTCTGCGATTGCTTAACTTCTTCCATCTTATCCACCTTGAACTTTTCGGATTTTATGGTCAGGTTGAGGCCCCCTATACGGCTCTCGCCAAAAAGAACCGCCACCCCTACTTCCTTTATCTTGATGGAAGATACTGTTTGCGCTAAATCCGTAAGGTCTACCGGTATCTTCTTATAGTTCGCATTCGGATCATGAAAGTCGTCCAGCACCGTTTTGCCATCGACATACACCTCGCTAAATCTGTCCACCGCAAAAGAAACCGGGATTTCCAGCTCGCTCTTTTCATTAAACGTGATATCGGTATTGCTCTGGTTTGCCACCTTCAACGAGTATTCGCCGGTTGGTTTTATTGGTTTGGGATTAATCTTCTTTTTCCCAAGGTTAAACGTACCGGATGCCGGATTTGAACAGTCCAAACCGGCTTTAAGCTCTTTCTCATTGCCCGCATCATCCGTATAAGAAGGCGCCGCGTCATTAGCATCCTGCACAATTTTTATTTCGCTCAGGTCAAGGTTAACTCCTTTCAAGGCGCTTGTGTCCAGCTTTATCGATCCCGCCGCAACCGTAGCCTGAATAAACTCTGCAGGGACGTCGAGGTCTATTGTGCTTTCTTTCAAGGGGCTGCCGCTAACCGTAGTAAAAGAAACGCCCTTTGCGTTTTTTAATTTCACATCATCGGAAAATTTGATTGACGCTTGCAAGGTGAAAGCGGCATCCGCCGTATACGAGAACGACAATGAAAGAGGGTTGTCCAGCGTCGCATCTTTTAGCGGGAAAGATACCTCCGGACTGATGTTGGCTTTTATGGTCTGGGACTGTCCCGCGGCGGGTATCGAATTAATCCGTAAATTACTTACCGTTACACTGGTGTCGGGATCATCGGGAATGGAAAGCGATAACGTTAATACAAGCGATCCCTCATAAAAACTCAAACTGGTAAACCCGGTTGCGGGAATCCCTATTGCGGGCGGGGATATATTTCCCGCAATACCCCGTATATCGGGGACAGGAAAATTAATCCCCTCCAGGATATCAGCTATCGTATCCTTCATATCGATAGCAATTTTGTTGGCATCTTCCGTTCCCAGCGGGTCTAGCGTAAATGTCTGCTTTATGGCTTGCAAGTCTCCGGACAGGTCCTCGTCCTGGTTAAGATAGTCCTGGAAATCCAGCGACTGTTCTTTGAGGGAAAAGGAAATCAAAAAATTTTGAATACTGGTACCTCCGCCGGTATAATCAAAAATTTTAATTCCCTCATCTCCTCCTTCAGAGAACACCGTATTCAGTTCCTCCTGAAAGTTTTTGCTAAAATCGAATTTTCCTGAATTAACCGGGATGTTCGGATTAATTCCCGCTTTGACCTGTATCTTTTCGGGCAAAGTAAAATTAGAACATGACAGCGATATAAAACTTATTACTACCGCCGCAAACAGAAAACCATAAAACTTCCGCATGAATGACTCCTTCCATAAAAACTATTGGTTACATAATACACCAGCAGGAGAGAATTTTCAACTCTAAAGCAAAATCGACTACTCTCGAACCGGTCCCCGGCGGGGTGCGGGGCAGAGCCCCGGCGGGAGCGAGCAGAGGCC
>JAITLF010000240.1 GCA_031278025.1 Treponema sp. | reverse complement strand
CCTGGAATCGCACCCCGTCTTCTTGACGGCAGGCCGCCGTAACCGTACAATTCGGTCATGGCTCTAAACTGCGGTATCGTGGGGCTTCCCAATGTGGGGAAGTCCACCATTTTTTCGGCCCTGAGTTCCGCCCACGCGGAGGCAGCGAACTATCCCTTCTGCACGATTAACCCCAATGTGGGCGTCGTCAACGTGCCTGACAGCCGGCTTACGCAGCTTGCGGAGATTTTCAAACCTCAGCGGACTATCCCCGCGGTGGTAGAATTCGTCGACATTGCGGGACTGGTTAAAGGCGCATCCAAAGGGGAGGGCCTGGGGAACCAGTTCCTCTCCCATATCCGGGAGGTGGGGGTCATAGCTCAGGTGGTCCGCTGTTTTGACGACCCGGATATTGTTCATGTAAATAATCACCTTGATCCTGATTCGGATATGGAGATTATCGCGGTGGAACTGGCTCTGGCGGACCTGGAAACCCTGGCCAAACGCCGTGAACGGGCGCAGAGGAGCCTCAAGGTACAGAATAAAACTGACCAGAAGCAGGCGGAGACCGTGCTTGCGGCTCTGGATAAGATAGGCCCTCTTCTGGAACAGGGAAAGCCTGCCCGGTCGGCGGTCCTTACGGCTGACGAAAAAGAGGCGGTGTATGACTGCCGCTTCATCACGATGAAGCCCCAGCTTTACGTATGCAATGTGGACGAGCAGGCCATACGGAGCATGGCTGCCGCGAAGGGCGCACCGGTGAATCCCTATGTGGAAGCCGTGAGGAAGCGGGCTGCTGAGGAAAGCTCTGAAGCGGTGGTTATCTGCGGAAAATTCGAAGCGGAACTGGCGGATATTGCCGATGAAGAGGAAAAACTCGCCTTCTTGGGGGACCTGGGTCTTGAGGAATCGGGGCTGGGCATCTTGGTGCACGCCGCGTACCGGCTTTTGGGACTACGAACCTTCTTTACCGCCGGACCTGACGAATGCCGAGCCTGGACCATCCATGCCGGAGACACCGCCCCCCGGGCCGCCGGGGTCATCCACACGGATTTTGAGAAGGGTTTTATCAAGGCCGAGGTTTACGCATACCGCGACATCCTTCAATACGGTACGGAAACCAGGATCAAGGAAGCCGGGAAATACCGGGTGGAAGGCAAGGAATACCAGGTTCAGGACGGGGATGTGATGTTCTTCAAATTCAATGTTTAACGGACGTGGTAAAAGGGATTCATAACGGCGCGGCGATGAAAAACCGCGCCAGACTCTCGTTGTAGGGGCATCCGGAAACCGCCCGATTCTTTTGGTTCTTCCCAGGATCACCGTTCCCCCCAGGCGTCCGCCGAAGGCGGGAAGCCTGGTCTCGTATTCCACCAGGGAGGCGAATCCCTTAAAGCCGAAACCTATGACCAATGGGACCCCGGATTCGGCGTATTGTTCTCTGTTGCCTTGGGCGTTCCCCTCTATAAGATAGGCCGGAATACGCTGAGGAATATGATGCTGATAAAGGGTAGTATCTTTACGTATAATGTGGAAGTAAATTCCCGTGAGCTTCGATAAGTTCATCCGTCAGTTTTCTGATGTCGTCCAGGGACAGTTCCGCAGCGGTATGGGGATCCATCATCGCGGCGTGATAGATATGCTCTTTTTTTCGGGTGTGGGCGGCTTCAATGGTCAGCAGATATACCTGGACATGGCTTGAGTTCATCGCCGCAAGCTGGAGGGGCAGTTCCCCCACAAAGACGGGACTGACCCCGCCCTTATCAATCAGACAGGGAACTTCGACGCAGGCATCCCGGGGAAGATTTTCGATCAGTCCGCCCCGGTTTAGTACGTTTCCGCTTATCTTGCAGGGAACGTCCGAGATCATGGACTCCATAATGTACGAAGCGTATTCTTTGCTGCGTTGATGGGAAAGGCTGTCCTGGTTCAGCAGCTTTTCGTACTCCCCGGCCCAGTCTTTAATTTGACTGATACAGCGCCGGGGATATTCGTCCAGGGGAATGTTGAAACGCTCGACAAGGTGCGGATAACGAGACTTGATGTAAAAGGGATTGTACTCCGCGTTGTGCTCGCTTGATTCGGTACAGTAATATCCCAGTCTATCGATGTAATCAAAACGGACCATGTCCCCGTGTTTTTCCCGTCGGTTTTTTTCCGATGCTCGGTTTTTAATTTCCGGGTACAGATCATTCCCCTGGGCGTCCTGAATTTGCAGAAGCCATGCCATGTGATTTATCCCGGCAATTTTCTCACTTCGCCCTTCGAGCCGGTCCTCCATGACAAGGGAGCGCAAAAGATTTTCTGAGCAAACCTGCACACTGTGGCAAAGCCCCACGGTCTTTATCCCGGTATGGCGCTGCATAAAACCCGTAAGCATAGCCATAGGATTGGTATAATTCAGAAACCATGCGTCGGGACACACCTCCTCAATGTCCCGGGCAAAGGCCTCCATGACCGGAATGGTACGCAGGGCCCGCATGATCCCGCCGATGCCTAAGGTATCGGCAATGGTCTGGCGCAGGCCGTATTTTTTCGGCAGCTCAAAATCCGTAATGGTCGCCGGATCATAGCCGCCTACCTGAATCGCGTTTACGACAAACCGGGCGTTCCGCAGGGCTTCCTTCCGATTCTCCGCGCCCAGGTAACTTTTAACCGTTCCCCTTCCCCCCTGTCCTTTATGCAGCGCGTTAATAATTAATTCACTTTGCTTTAGCCGTTCTCCATCTATATCATAGAGCGCATATTCCCAATCACGCAAAACCCGCGAGCACATGCAGTCTCCCAGCACATTCCGGGCAAATACGGTGCTG
>JAITLF010000173.1 GCA_031278025.1 Treponema sp. | reverse complement strand
GCCGCCGCGGTGGCCACTTCCATGTCGATGCCCCGCTGCTCTACCGGGCCCCAGTCGGGGAAATCCTCTTCGGAAACCACCGCCTCTTTTACAGACCAACTGTCGGCGCCAACCGGGGTCATAATGGGATACTGGAGGGCCGTATCGTTCTGGGCCAGGGCCGCCGCCTTGATCCGCTCCATAGTGGAGGCTACGTACTCAAAGCCGTAGCCGGCCGCGGCCGAACCCACGTTCATCACTACGCTCGGCGTAATAACCCCCGCCTGGGAGATAAGCACGTTGAGCTGCTTGGCCAGGTTAATGTCAACCGCCGATTCCGCGCCGATATTCTGTTTATACGCCAGTACCGCCGCCACCGCGATAGCCTTGTGGTTCTCTTCCTTGGCGGATAAAAGCAGCACGTTCTTGCCCTCCAGGGCCTCGGCGATCTTTTCGAACAGGGGCTTGTCCTTCTCGACATTTTTACTGCCCTGAATCACCAGGGGCAGGGTTGAGACGGCGGCGGCTTCCTTGCACAGGGCCACGCAGTCTTCCACAGACTTGTCGGCGCCGTTGGGGTCAGCCCCCTCAAGGGAAAGGCTGACAAAGGCGGCCCCGGACTTTTCGCAGGCCCGCTTGACCTGATCCGCGGTCGTTTCCGCTCCGGCGTAAAATTCGGCGATTCCCGGCAGTTCCCTGTTGGGACCCAGATCGGAAATCTCGATCCCCACCCTGGGGGGATTTTTGAACGGCGCGTCAAAAGCGTACAGGGGAAGTACATTTTCACCGCCCAGAGTTATGGCGGTTTCTCCCGTACCGATCACCACCTCTTTAATGGAGGCGTTGAACTTTTGCGGATTACTTTTAAATGGCATACACTACTCTCCTTAAATTTGAATTTACTAAAAATCAAGCCGGTTCCGGTATTGTTATACGGATCTTAGTCCACAGACTTCAGTCTATGGACGTTAGCCCGATGAAACCGGCTCTTGCGAAAATGCGCGTAAAGCGTTTTCTGCGTTCAAACTTATGCGTTCGAACTTATTGCGTTCAATCGAAGATTTAACCGTAATCTACATCAGCGGCTCCAGGCTGAGTACCGGATGGCCTTTTTCCGACAGGTGGTTCATCAGGTTTTCGGCATCTTCGGTAATTGTTTCATCGCCGATCATGGCTGTAAAGTCGTCAATTCCGTAGAGTTCATGGGCGGATTTGTTGAGTTTGTTCCCCACAAAATCCTTGAGCGCCTTGGGCATCCACACGATCCGGGCCGGACCGCCCTCGGCCGCCATAAACTTCTTGGAAGATATAAACTGTTTGCCGTGGCCCATAAAACCCGGAGTTTGAACACCGCCGCCGGTCATGGAGGCCATTTCGGAGAAGGTCATTCCCAGGGGAGTCATGCCGGAATGTTCCCGGTTGACAATAACGACGCCGTTGGAAAAAGGCTCGATGCCGCAGATACACTCGAAACAACCGCAGCTTGTCATGGGGTCCTGCATGATGGAGTAGAGCGTTACCTGCTGCAGGGCTCCATGGGAAGCCTGGTTTACCGCTTCATTTACATCTTCCCATATTCCGAGCTTATCGTCTATAACCCGTTCCTTGGTTACGATTTTGCAGGGGCCGTTGGGATCGAGTTCGTTGGTGGCTTTGGCGTCCAGCCAGGAAACCGCGCCGCACAGGCCCAGCCGTTCCGGGGTAACTACGCAGACATGGGAAGGCGAGAAAGACTGACAAAGTATGCAATTGTAGAATATCTCCACGCTCTCGTCCGTAAGGGACTGAAGCCGGGAGTCGCGCTTTTCATAAGCGGCCTGGGCCTGGACTCTAAGTTCCTTTAGTTTTTCCGGATCGGTGATGATCTTTACCTGGCATTTGTCGATGACCTTTTCGTATTCGCTCTTCATCTTGGCGTAAAGCACCTCGCCGAAGTGTTTCGCCCGGAAACCCGCGTCAAAGGCGCTCTTGCTTACCCGTACCCGGATAAGGTCCCGCTGCCCGGTGTGCATTACCCCTTCCATAAAGTTGATGAAGTGGTGGATTCTCCTCTCAAATACCGGCTCGAAATCGCTCTGCATGTTCTTGCCGGCCACTTCCACGATCATCGCCATGGGGAAACGGCTTCCCGCCTCGACGGTGTCGATGTCCGGGCCGATAAGCTCGATCTTGTGATCTTCCACCTCCGCAAGGTCCTGGGTGCGCACCCACTCGAAGCAGTCCATCTTGGTAGCGTCTATATCAACCTGGGTATCGGGCCTGCGCACAATTTCCCCCTCAAAGGCCGAGGAGA
Organism: Treponema sp.; assembly: GCA_031278025.1. Next base: position 4,291 of record JAITLF010000173.1, on the reverse strand, counting down.
AGGCCACGGGAATATCGATCTTTGTAACCTTGATCTTGATGTCCCTGGCTTCCAAAGAAGTTTCGATAAAGTCCTTTGTGTCGGTCTGGATTATAAGGCTCTTGGGAACCGCCCACATATCCTTCGTGTCGTTGGTAATTACCGGGAAGCCCATGGCGATGGCGCCGCCGCCGCAGCCGACCACGATGTCGGCAACCGGGGCAAAGGCGTTTACAAAGGCCCGGATCCGGTGGAAGGTGTAGTGATCGAAGGCTTCGCGGTCCCCGGGCTGCACGTTTCCGAAGATCATGGCGGCGCGGTTTACCACGGAGATGATGTGGGCAACCGACCAGATATCCGGACCCACGGGCACCACGCGCACGGAAAAACTCATGTTGATGTTCATCCGCTTTGCCTGATCGATGATCCCCCCGATCAAGAACACGAAGATCGCGCGGCTCTGGTAACCCTTGATAAGTTCCGCCGCTTCCTCGTCCGAAGGCGCGGGGCCGATGATGACCACAAAGCCCGGTATGTCGCCGGTAACCAGGGGCACCCCCAGCTCACGCACTTCCGCGTCGCTCATGTGGCCCCAGTACTCGCGGGCGTCGCCTTCGCCGTAGGGGGCGGGGCTTTTGGCGTACTTGCAGGCCTCTATCACTTCGGCGGCCATGACGGTACCGAAGCCGGACTTGAACACGGAGTCCAACCGGTTTTCGTGGGGCATCCAGGCCTTTACCTCGGGGAAACAACCCTTGAGTTCGCCCAGGGTCGTCACCTTCTTTGACAGGTAGGCAAGGTGATTCGCCAGGAAGTAGGCCGTATTTGGCATGGCAATGGGGGCGGATTCGCCAAGTTCCGCCACCGTCTCGTTTAATGTTTTTTCAGCGATAGCGTACATTTCATCGACGCCATCGAACACTCGGTTAAAAAGCAGTTTCATGGATTCATTCCTTTAGATTGTTGTAAGTTTGATTTTATGGAGGAATCAATTTTTTCCTTGATCCTCCCGATTTCGTCTTTTGCCGCCGCGCTTGTATCGAACGGGGACAGCCCCTGCCGATCCGCGCTTGCGACATCATCGCTATAGCTAATGGCGCCGAAAAAGTCCTCCGCCGGGATTCGTTCCCGGAGGAATGCTTCGTCTTCGGGACTCCGCACCTTGTTCGCCACCACGTTTACTTTTTTTACCCCCAGATCCGCGGCAAGCTCCTTCACCTTGTGGTAGGTCTGGATGCTCCGCGCGCCCGGCTCTATCACCACGATGAATTCGTCTACCATACCCGCGGTTCCCCGGCCCAGGTGTTCAAGCCCGGCTTCCATGTCCATGATCACCACCTCGTCCCTTCCCAGGACCAGGTGCGATATAACCCGTTTGACCATTACATGCTCCGGGCACACACAGCCCGAGCCGCCCGTTTCTACAGTACCCATTATCAGAAGTTTTACCCCGTTCTTTTCCCTGGCAAAGCGATCCGGAATGTCGTCCACCCTGGGGTTGATCTTGAAGAACTTCCCCAAACCGCTGGAATCCGCGCAGGTACGCTCGGCGATCAGATCCTTCATCTTCGAGATGGGGGTGATCTCCGCAAGCTCCTCTTCGGAGAAACCCAGGGCCAAACCGAGGTTCGCGTCGGGGTCTACGTCTACCGCGAGGACCGTCTTCTCCCCGGCCGCGTAGAGCCGGGCAAGCACCGCCGCGAGAGTGGTCTTGCCGACCCCGCCTTTTCCCGTAATGGCGATCTTCATGGAGCTACGCTCCATGTTCGGTTGTACTGCGCGGGCATGCGCCCGCACGGAGCCGAGGTTATCATGGAGCTACGCTCCATGTTCGGTTGTACTGCGCGGGCATGCGCCCGCACGGAGCCAAGGTTATCATGGAGCTACGCTCCATGTTCGGTTGTACTGCGCGGGCATGCGCCCGCACGGAGCCGAGGTTATCATGAAGCTACGCTCCATGTTCGGTTGTACTGCGCGGGCATGCGCCCGCACGGAGCCAAGGTTATCATGGGGCGCTCTTATATACCCAGGGCGGCGCGTTTTGCCTCGATGCCGTCGATGATGGCCCGGACCAGTTCGTGCGGGTCCTTGTTGATGATGTAGCCCGCCCCGGTGAGCTTCCGGGTACCCTGGGTGATAAGTTCCATCATCTGGGAACTGCCCTTAACCTGGGGTTCTATCCCCAGGTATACGTCGATGCCTGTGGATACTACGTAATTGGCGATGGACACCGCCTTTTCGCTCATCCATTCCGGGGCGCAGCCGACAACCGGTATCTGGGTGGTATCTACCCCCCAATCCCTGGCAATGCCGGAAGCGAGGAGCATCATCCGGCTGATGTCGATACAAGCGCCCATGTGAAGTATGGGCGGTATGTTCACCAGTTCACAGACCCGCCTGAGACCCGCGCCGCAGAGGTACTTGGCCTCCCGATCAAGAAGCCCCGCCTTTGTGGCAACCTGGGCCGCACAGCCTGTGGCGACGATGAGGATGTCGTTTCTGAGAAGCTCCTTCATAATCTCAAAGTGAGAGTAATCCGGCCGGACGCGGGGGTTATTGCAGCCGACAATGGCGACCGCTCCCCGGAGGACGCCGGCTTTTATGGCGTCAACAGCCGGCCGGTAAGAGCCGAGTTCGTCCACATGGCTGTTGGTTACGCCGTCCAGATGTTTGATGATCTGTTCGCAGGGATAACCCACCGTGGCGGCCTGCTTGGTCTGGGGGATAAAAACCTTGGAGGCGTCCCGGTTTTCGTAGTTATCGATGGCCATTTTGATGAGGTCTTTAGCCTGATCAAAAGCCGTTTCCGATTTGAATTCAATGTAGATAGAGCCGGGGATGCGGGCTATGGGAGAACTGGTGACAAATTTTGTGTGGAAACATTCGCTCAGGGTGGCAAGGGCCGGGAAGATACACTGCACGTCCACACACATCATTTCGATGGCGCCGGTGAGCATGACATTTTCCTGCTGAAGGAAATTTCCGGCCATGCGGACCCCGTGCCTCATGGCAACCTCGTTGGCGGTGCAGCAAAGGCCCACAATGTTGATGCCCTTGGCGCCCTTGGTCCTGGCGTAATCCTGGAGTTCTTTTGCATCGGCCGCGGTAACCACCATTTCGGAAAAGGCCGGATCGTGGCCGTGGACTACGATGTTCACCATTTCTTTTTCCAGAACACCCAGGTTTCCCTCGGTATTTCTGACCGTCGGCGTGCCGAAGAGTATGTCCGTAATCTCGGTACCCAGCATGGACCCGCCCCAGCCGTTGGAAAGGGCGGTGCGCAGCCCCTGGCGTATCAGGGCTTCCGCGTCGGCGGTGTTACCCATGTTGGTCATGTGCATAGATGTGGCAATTTCCCGGTCAATGGCCCGGGGTTCAATGTTGTTCTCGTGCCAGACCTTCTGCCGTTCCGGGATTGCCCGTTTGATAAAACGCTGGGTTCCAAAGGACTTGCCGAATTCGGTAAGCCCCACCTCGGCGACTTCGTGGGCGATGTCGTAGATGTCCCGGCCTTCCGTGGGCACCTCCCACTCCTTTGCCAGGGCGACGAGCTTTGCCTCGTCCCGGACCTTGTAGTTCCCGTCCGCTCTGGTCTGGTGCAGCACGTGGAGAATCTCCCGCGCGTGATCCGAGTGGGCGCTGGTCCCGGCGGCGATCATGCGCAGGTAGTTCCGGCCGGCGATGGCGTGCGCGTCGGCGCCGCAGATACCCCGGGGGGACTTTGTGGTGATTCGGCAGGGACCCATGGAGCAGTTCTTGCAACAGAGCCCGTCTTCCCCAAATTTACAGTGGGGAGTCTGAGCTTTTACCCGGTCTTCCCAGGTTTCCGCACAGGCCGCGCAGGCCAGTTCCCGGAGTTTTGCGGTGTCAGCCTCCATTTGCTCGATTGTGGTAAGTTGTTCGAGTGTTTTCAATTTAAACCTCTCTATCAAATAAATTTATACTTCCGCGGCTGTTAGACCGCGTATCCGAAACAGACGAAACGGGGTTTTACCTTAACCGATATTCGGCGATAAAACATTCAAATCATTATATCGTACTTTTTTTATTTAAAAAATACAACGAATAGTCGAATTTTTCACCGTCTTTTCTCCTACAAAATGTAGGAATATGTTTAATTAGTTAGAAATTAGGAGGGAAAAGAGAATAAGAGGGGTGCAGGTAGCTATTAGTAGGGAACAGGTAGGAGTTAAGAGTGAAGAATATGGGCGCATCCGACCGCGCCAATGCCAGGACGCGGCCGGACCGGGCTTTACGCTTGTATCTTTTGCCCGACAGCCCAAAACGGGCAAAAGGATACCGCTTCAATCCC
>JAITLF010000145.1 GCA_031278025.1 Treponema sp. | reverse complement strand
GACGCCAACGGGAGGTATTGTCCTTCATCAGAACCTGCATCAATACCCGGTATCCGCCTACGGTGCGGGAAATAGCGGACCATTTTGGCATATCGATAAAGGGCGCCTATGATCATCTTTCGGTTTTGAAGAAAAAAAACCGCATACGCATGGGCAGTCCTCTCAATGGGGAATCCAACCGGGAAGGGACAATCCTGGTCCCCCGCTCCATGATTAAGGAGGAGGGGGTGTACTTCGCGCCGCGGGTTCAGGGGGATTCAATGAACGGGGCGGGAATCCTGGACGGGGACATGGCCGTCATCCGGCAGACGGAATTGGCGCGGGACGGCGAGATTGTGGTAGTGCAGGTAAACGACACCGCCGCGTTGAAACGGTTTTTTCAAGAGAGTTCACGAGTCAGGCTGCAGTCGGAGAATCCGGCCTGCCGACCCATCTACAGCAGCCTGGAAAATATCCGTATTCTAGGGAGGCTGGTTCACCTGAGCCGGTCCTATTAATCCAGGCTGGGCAGCGCCCCGCCACTCGTATCTGGAAAAAGTATGCGCGGTAGGGTATACTCGTTCTCAATATGGAATTGAATCAGGAATTTATCGATAATCTTAACGTTAATGAAGTAGCGCTCATGAAGAAAATCGCGGAGCAGCTTTCCGTTGCGCTTGGGCAGGTTTCGGCGGTGATTGGGCTGCTTGAAGAGGGAAGTACGGTACCGTTTATCGCCCGGTATCGCAAGGAGCGGACCGGCAGTTTGGATGAAGTGCAGGTGAGGGATGTTGATCACCTGTTTACCAGCGGGAAGAACCTGGAAACCCGGCGCATTGAAATCATACGGAAGATTTTTGAGCAGGGGAAGCTGACGGAGCCGCTTTACGAGAACATCATGAATGCGGCGGCCCTGGCCGAACTGGAAGATATTTACGCGCCCTACAAGCGCAAGAAGAAGACCCGTGGCATGATCGCCGTCGAAAAGGGGCTTGAACCCTTGTCGGACGCGATGGCCGAACTTGAGGAGCAGGCGCTTCTTGCCCGTGCGGCGGAATTTGTACGCGAGGACGCGGAACGGCCCGAATTATCGGTGGCATCGGTTGAAGACGCCCTTCAGGGGGCTATGGATATTATCGCCGAGCGGGTGTCTCAGCGTACGGAAAACCGGGCGGTGGTAAAAGGGTTCTACAACAAAGACGGGCGCGTCATCGTCAAGGCCTCCGGGAAAGAGGGTCTGGGGGATGAGGAAGCTAAAAAGACCTCCACGTATCAGATGTACTGGGACTACACGGAGTCCCTGTCCCAGATCAAGCCCCACCGGATATTAGCGATAAACCGGGGGGAGCGGGAAGGGGTTCTTGACGTTACCATAGATGTTGACGGGGATACGGCGGTAAAACTGTTACACCGAAACTATGAGATTCATAATGACTATCACAAGACCGCTATAGAGGACGGCCTCAGGCGGCTCCTTTCTCCGGCGGTGATCCGGGAGATACGGGGGGACCAGGGGGATACGGCGGACGAACACGGCATATCCGTGTTCAGCCGGAACCTCAAGAACCTGCTCATGCAACAGCCAATCAAGGGGACCCGCGTATTGGGGATAGATCCGGGGATCAGAACCGGGACGAAATGCGCCTTTCTGGACGATACCGGGAAATACCTGGGGCATGTGGTTATCTACAACCACAGGGCCGAGGAGGCTAAGCGGCTCCTTCTTGAGGGGATTAAGCGCTACGATGTGCAGCTTCTCGCCGTCGGGAACGGGACGGGAACACGGGAAGTGCAGGAGATCGTGTCCCAGGTGATTTCTGAAAACAGCCTTGATGTTCTCTATACGGTGGTGGACGAAGACGGGGCATCGGTGTACTCCGCCAGCGATATAGCCAGGGAGGAATTTCCGGAGCTGGACCTGACCATACGGGGGGCAATTTCCATAGGCCGCAGGCTCCAGGACCCGTTGGCGGAACTCGTCAAGATCGATCCCAAATCCATAGGGGTGGGGCTTTATCAGCATGATGTGAATCAAAAGAAGCTGTCGGAAACGCTGGACGAGGTAGTGTCGTCGGTGGTGAACAACGTTGGCGTCAACCTCAATACCGCCAGCGCGTCGCTGCTCAAATACGTGTCGGGGATCAATAGTTCCCTGGCGCGGAAGATCGTAAAGTTCCGGGACGAGAAAGGCAAGATCGCGAGCCGTGAAGAACTTACCGCCGTGCCGGGTATGGGGCCGAAAAGTTATGAACAGTGCGCGGGGTTCCTCAAGATACCGGAAAGCGCCGATCTGCTGGATAATACCTGGGTGCATCCTGAAAACTACGCGATTGCACGGGATATACACAACACCATTACGGCCACCGGCAACATAAATACCGCAGAGGCGGCGCAGTTAAAAGAGAAGTACGGCGTGGGGGACGCCACTATCAACGACATTGCCGAGGAGCTTAAAAAGCCGAACCGGGACCCGCGGGATGAGTATCCCAAACCTATCATGCGCAAAGGGGTGTTAAGCTACGAGGACTTGAGCGAAGGGATGAGCATCACCGGGAAGATCAAAAACGTAGTGGACTTTGGGGCCTTTGTGGATGTGGGGCTCAAGGAAACCGCCCTGGTCCACATTTCCGAAATGAGCGATCACTTTGTGAGAACTCCGTTGGAAGCGGTAAAGGTAGGGGATGTGCTGGAGTTTCGCATCCTGGCTCTGGAGCGGGACCGGCATCGCATCAGCCTTACCCGAAAGTCCGGCGGCGGCGGCCACGGCGGGCTTGCTCAGGACGCGTCCGGCAGCCGGACTCAGCAGAGCGGCGTTCCCGCGCCGGCAGACCGGCAGGGCGAAAGGGGCAGGGACGGCGGACGCAAGCGGGTAGTGGCCGTTAAGAAAGCCGGCGGCGAAACAGGAGGCGGCGCGGCGGGCCGTGGCGGCTTCGACAAGGGGAGCCGGGATGACGACGGGACTATGTACAACCCCTTTGAAGAGGCTTTCAGAAAGATGCAGAAAAAGAAGGATAAACGATAAAAGCAGGCGATTCGGAGAGCCGGTTGTACGGGTGGATTTGCTGATGAGCGGTCAAGTATGAAAAAGGGCTTGAAAATAATCACGGAACACGGGAAAAAAATTCAAGCCCGGCGCGTATACCGTACCCCCGACTCCTCCGCCGTTACTAGACCCGGGTCTGAAACTTATAAAGGCGGCTGCAAAATTTTTACAGCCGGTTATAAAACTTTTCCAACCGGTTATAAAACATTTACAGGTGGCGGTAAAACTTTTCCAACCGGTTATAAAACTTTTACAGATGGCGGTAAAACTTTTCCAACTGGTTATAAAGCTTTTACAGATGGCGGTAAAACTTTTACAGGTGGCGGTAAAACTTTTACAGATGGCGGTAAAACTTTTCCAACCGGTTATAAAACTTTTACAGCCGGTTATAAAACTTTTACAGGTGGCGGTAAAACTTTTCCAGCCGGTTATAAAACTTTTACAGATGGCGGTAAAACTTTTCCAACCGGTTATAAAACTTTTACAGGTGGCGGTAAAACTTTTCCAACCGGTTATAAAACTTTTCCAGCCGGTTATAAAACTTTTACAGGTGGCTGTAGCGTTTTCCCAGGCTCCTGGAGGATCAATAAAGGCTTCCAGATAACCGATACAGGCGCCCGGAAATTTTTAACGCCCGCCCTGGCAAAAAATGGGTATAACCGCCCAAAGGAGCCTTGAAATGGGTGAAATCACGCATTTCTTCTATGACGCGGTCCCACAGGCTTCTGCCGGCGCCGACAGCGGCGCAAACAGCGGTACATGGCGCGCGTTTTCACGCCTTTTACCGGTCTTGCTGGTTTCCTTGTTTTTTTTTTCCTGCGCGGAGTCCCGACTGATAACCCGGCGTGACGAACCCGGCATCCGGGTGGCCGAAGAGGCGCCCGTCATCATCGCCGCTCCTCCGGCGATTGACGTGGTGGTGCAACGGGTCATGAGAGAGGATCCCGGAATCGGGAAGTATTTTATCACCGATGAAGACGGGCAGATCATCGTCAAGGCGGATATTTGGGAAGGGGATGCCGGATTCGAGGTACGCTACGATCTGGAAGGTCCGGAGGATTCCGAAGATCCGCCGGGCGGGAAAAGCCTGCGGGTAGGTTTTTCCGTGGAAGATACGGAAACCGGAGAAAGGCGGGAAGGTTCTTTCCCCTGGCCCATACGGGAAGATGAGGCCGGGCTGCTTCTGGCCTTTGACGATGATTTCCGCCAGGCGTGGGAGGAGCGTTTCGATATGCTTGACGCCTACGGCGCCAGGGTAACGTATTTTGTCCAGGGGGAATTATCCGATTTTTGTTTCCATGCCCTAAGCCGGGGACATGATATTGGCTACCATACCATTCATCATTTGAATCTGCCAAAGGTAAGCGAGGAAACGTTTTACCTGGAGACTACCTCTGATATTGAGTCGTTCAGGCAGGCGGGCATACCCCTTAGAACCTTCGCATACCCCTTTGGCCTTTCGGAGCCCTGGATGCGCGAGGCCCTGGCCGGGACATTTGCCATACAGCGGGGTTTTGGAGCAACGTTCCGGGTGTATACCGCGGAAGCGGTCAGGGCGGGGTACATCGTGGCCCGGTCCATAGACAATATCATGTTCAAGGAAGAGGCTGCCTTCGAGTCCGTGATCGCCGGCATGTTCAAGACCCTTAAATTCATTGGGGGAGGGCGCGTATTGCCCATCACGACTCACGATATTTCCGATACGGCCCAATGGGGCGTCAAGCCCCGGCGTCTGGAATACCTTCTGGAGACCGCCGGTTCCCTCAAACTGAAATTCTACCGGTATTCGGATTTTGTTACAGCTTTGGATGGGGCCGGCTTGGCCGAGCAGCCTATTTCCACACGGGGCCATCCGCTACCGTGATGTTAGGGACTGTACGGAAGTAATGCAGGAAGGTTTTCCGGGATATCCCTAAAAGTTTCATGGGGGCTTGCCCCATATGCTTTTACATAAACAACTGGCAAAACAGTTCCCACCTAATAAGCTGAGGGCATGAGAGAAGAAAACTATACATTCGAAGCTCTAGCGGCGATTCTACCGGAGCACTGGAAAGAAAAAGCGAAGGAACTGGGCGCTCTACAGCGAGCACGGGAAATTAAGACACCGGAGGACCTTCTGAAACTCATTTTTCGGTATTCGACCGCTGGGAAATCCTTTGGGAATACCAGTGCGCTGTTGCGCATGAGCGAGAGCTATCACCTGACCAAGAAGGCTCTATATACCCGGCTGTGTAATAGGGTGGCCGGACTCGAAGTGTCCGCTGGCTGAGACGGCTGTGCGAGAATCTATGCCGGGAGAGCCAGATGCTGATAGAAAGACCGGAATGGCTCCTATGATTATTGTCAAGAGGTAAGCGCCTCCCATGCAGGGCGAGCGCATTAAAAAAGGAGTAAAGCAGCGGCAAAAAAAGCCGATAAAGGCGGGAATGGAAGCAATTATGATCCCCGAAACCGTACCCCCCATCATCGAGTTTTTTAGCGATATCAAAGACCCGCGGATCGACCGCAAGAAATGCTATCCCCTTATCGAAGTTATTGTCATTACCCTTCTGGCGGTGATGGCCTTCGCCAAAGGCTGGGAAGACATCGAACTGTACGGGAA
>JAITLF010000090.1 GCA_031278025.1 Treponema sp. | reverse complement strand
ACTGGACAACATAACCGGCCTTGATTACCTGGTGGTGTTATTCGCCAAGCGGGAACTTGACATTGATGCGGTGCGGGCCCGGTTTGAGAAGGAAGGGGGCGGCTTTCCCGGGCGGGTGGCCCGGGCGGTGGGGTCTGACTACATACCCCCGGCCAGGGCCCGCTACGCCGGTGAGCGCCTCGCCTTCAGCGCGGTCATGCCCAACAACCGGGCGGTGCTGGGCCTGCTTCTGGCCATAGAACACTCGGCGCGGTAACGGCCGCATTTGAACATTTGGAAACCCAACCGGGTTTCCGCCGCGCCCCCTAACCCGCCAGCGCGGCCAGCTTCTCGCGGATAAACTCGCTCTTTTCTTTAAGGCCGATGCTTCCGGTATGCAGGACCAGTACGTTCGGCGCTTTGGGGTCGAGCTTTACCTTGCCGGAACTTTCCTTCATAAGCCGCAGGAGCCGGTCTATCGAGACTTTGGCGACCTTGCCGAATTCCACGCGGACCTGGCCCGCCCGTTCTTTCATCGAGGCGACCGAAATTTCACGGCAGATGATGCGTATCTCCGCAAGCGAAAGCAGGGAGGCGGCCTCGTCCGGGGGCGGGCCGAAACGGTCCAAGAGTTCGGCGTGGAGGCCCTCCAGTTCGTCCCTGGTCTTGACCGCGGCGATCTTCTTGTAGACTTCCATCTTTTCCTGGGGGCCGTCTATGTAGCTGTCGGGGATAAAGCCCGAATACTCCAGTTCCAGCAGGGTCTCGTTTTCCGCCTCGTAGTGCTCGTCCTCCAGCCGGCGTATGGCTTCGTCGAGCAGGTGAAGGTAAAGGTCGAAGCCGACGGAATAAATATCGCCGGACTGTTCGCGTCCCAAAAGGTTCCCCGCGCCGCGTATCTCCAGGTCTTTCATGGCGATCTTAAAGCCGGAACCCAGCTCCGTAAAATCCGATATTACCTGGAGGCGTTTCATGGCAAGCTCGGTTAAAGTCTTGTCTTTGGGGTAGAAAAGGTATGCATAGGCCACCCGGTCCGAACGGCCGACCCTGCCCCGGAGCTGGTAGAGCTGGGAAACGCCGTACATATCGGCCCGGTCTATGATAATCGTGTTCACGTTGGGTATGTCTATGCCGTTTTCGATTATCGTTGTGGAAACAAGCACGTGGAAACCCCCGTGGACGAACCGGTGCATCACGTCCTCCAGTTCCTGGCTGTCCATCTGGCCGTGGGCCGTATCCACGAGCATTTCCGGTACCAGATGTTCAAGGAGTATGCGTGTTTCCCGCAGGCTCTCTATCCTGTTGTGCAGGAAAAATATCTGCCCCCCCCGCTCAACTTCCCTGCGTATGGCCCCGGCGATCCGTTCCTCGTTCCACTCCTCAATGGTAGTCTCAATAGGGTGCCGGTTTCGCGGGGGCGTGGCAAGGAGGCTCATGTCGCGGATCTTGAGGAGGCTCATGTGCAGGGTGCGCGGTATGGGGGTAGCGCTCAGGGTAAGGCAGTCTATGTTGGTTTTCATTTCCTTAAGGCGCTCCTTGTCCTTGACGCCGAAACGCTGTTCCTCGTCGATGACCATAAACCCCAGATCCCTAAAAACCACATCCTTCTGAATGATCCGGTGGGTTCCCACCAGTATGTCTATCTGTCCTGCCTTTAACTGTTCCAGAACCTGCCGGGTGGTCTTTCGATCCACAAAGCGCGACAGCATCCCTACGCGCACCGGAAAACGGGAAAACCGCTCCCGGAAATTTTCGTAGTGCTGCTCGGCGAGGATCGTGGTGGGCGCGAGAAAGGCCGCCTGCTTTCCCCCCATTATCGCCTTAAAACAGGCCCGCATCGCCACCTCGGTTTTGCCGTAGCCCACGTCCCCGCAGATCAGCCGGTCCATGGGGTGCGGGCTCTCCATGTCTTCTTTGATTTCTTCCACACAGCGGAGCTGATCGGCCGTTTCCTCAAAGGGAAAGGCCGCCTCGAACATGGTCTGCCATTCGGTATCTTTGGGAAACGCGAAACCCCGGGCGGCCTTTCGTTTTGAATAGAGCGTTACCAGACGCCGGGCGATGTCCTCAACGGATCTGCTCACCCGGTTTTTCCGGTTCTCCCAGTTTTTGGACCCCAGCTTGTCCAGCCGGGGCGGCGCGCCCTCGCTGCCGATGTAGCGCTGAACCATGTTCACCTGTTCTATCGGTACAAATACTACCTCGTCCCCCAGGTATTCGATCTTGACATAATCCCGCTCATGGCCCAGCGCCCTGATCCGCTCGATCCCCTTGAAAAGCCCGATGCCGTAATTGACATGGACCACATAATCGCCGGGGTTCAGTTCCACAAAGGTATCTATGGCGGCGCTTTTAACCTGCCGCAGCGAGCGGGGCGCGCGTTTCCTGCGGCCGAATATCTCGTTTTCCTGCACCACCATAAGCCTTACGCCGCTCAGCGCGAAGCCCGAAGAAAGCGGCAGGGCCTCCACCGCAAGGGCCGGCGGCGCGGTTTTACCCGGCGTCAGAGCTTCCCTGTCCCCGAACAGCTCCCGAATCCGGGCCGCCTGCGCCTCGGACTCGGCCGCGACCACAAGCTGCCAGCCCTGTTCGAGCAGATTGCCGAATTCCTCGTTCAGGTAGTCGATGTTCCCGAAGAAGCTGCGCGGCGGATCGCAGCCCAGGGAAAGCCGGGTTTCGGAATCTTTCCCGTCCCCCCTGATGCTCATAAACGAAACCCGCCTTTCCGCGCGCTTTGCCAGATCGTCGAAACGGAGCAGTATCCGCGACGGGGCGGGAACCTCGCGCCCGGAATTGGCGGCCCCGCCGTTAGTACCGCCGCCGGCCCCGCCACCGCCTCCCCGGGCCTGGCGGTAAAGGCCGCCGTATTCCCGTTCAAGCGTACCCTGGGCGTTTTCAAGACGCTCGCGGTCCAGGAAAAAAACAACGGCGTCGCCGTCAAGATAATCGGTCAACGCTGCCGCGCCGTCTTCAAAGGCCAGCGGGAAGAGCAGCTCTTCCCCGGCGGTGGTACGGCGGGCCATCAGATCTTCCAGGCAGGCTTTACCGTTGTTGGTAAATTCCTCCGCGCCCTCAAGAAGGCGGCTCAGGGCAAGTATGCGGTCGTCGGTCCAGACCACTTCCTTAAGCGGGCGGATCACCAGGCCCCCATTGGGCCTTTGATAATCGGGCATTTCCCGGCCCTTCGGCGCTATAGTCGTCTGATCAACAGGGTCGAAGAATCTGATCGATTGCACCTTGTCAAAATCGAACAGGACACGGACGGCCGCCTCGTCGCCCCCCATCAAAATATCGAACACCTCGCCGCGCAGGGCGAACTCCCCGTGAACCTGGACACGGGGCACACGGGTATAACCGTAACTTACCAGGGTACGGGCCAGGGCCGGCGTATCGATGGTATCCCCGGTCTTCACCCGGACTAAAAGATCCCGTATATACGAAGCCGGCGGCAGCGGGGTAAGGAAGGCCCGTTCCGGAACCAGCACTATGCCCGGCCGGCCCAGGGCCAGATCGCTCAACACACGGGTCCGCTCCCCAAATACCGTGGACAGGGGGGCCATTTCCCGGTATGCCATAGTCCCCCACCAGGGAAGAATCGCCGCCGGGGCCCCCAGGCTTTCCAGGTCCCCCGCAAGGTCCTCGGCCTCCCGCTCCGTAGGAGTAACGGCCACAAAGACGCCGGGAGCCGCCGAAAAAAGCCGGGCCAGGAGGAACGCGGTAAACGACCCCTCGGCCGCCTCCAGTTCCATGGGGAATTTTCCCGTTTCAAAGAGTTCACGGACCCGGACCAGGGGCGCGTGTGAATCTATCATTGAAAGAGACGCAGGAAAAGATAAGGTATTCATAAAGATATGCCGATCACTATACTATAAAAGTGTTTTTGTATTAAGGGCGGAAATGCGGTAAATTTAAAGGGGGGCCTGTTACCGGACGGCGGGTGCAAGCGGAAGCGGCCGTTTTCCGGCCCCCCTGCGCCGGAGCCTCCTCGCGCCATCTGTTTCGTAGGCGGCGCTGCGGGGTCTCCGGCTACCCCCCTGGTGATGATGAATACAGGATTTCCCCTGGCGGAGTTGTATTGTGATTGAAAATAAAAAGCCGGTAACGCGCCTTGCGGCGCGCCTCTTGTTTTTCTCCCTGTGCTGCGCTTTGGGCGTTTTTAACGCTTTCCCGGTCTTTTCCGCGGAAAACATCGAACTTACGATCCGCTTTTTTGACAAGCGGGTCTACTACCTGGCCGAAGCCCCCATCCTTGTCCAGGTAACCGTCGCCAATAGGGGGCCCGCCGGTTACAGCTTCCATCTGGCCGACGACCGGGCCTTTTCCGTGGATTTTGACGTGCGCACCGTTTCCAACAGGCCCCTGGAAGCCGCGCCGCCGCTTGTCCGCAAGAGGGCCGGTTACCAGCAGGTTTTTTTCCGGGAAGTCGCGGTAGAAAGCGGCGAATCCTTTTCCTTTGTGGAAGATATACGGGACTATGTAGATTTCAGGAACAGCGGGGCCTATGTGGTGCAGGCCCGGCTCTTTCCCGGCCTTTACCGGGGCCCGCTCGCGGCGCGGGAGGCGGTGATTCACGGCGGTACCCTGGAATCGAACCGGCTTTCACTCAACCTGCGGCCCCCCTCAATTCCCGGCCCGGACGGTATCCCCCTGGAAATGGACGTGGAAACCAACGCGGTACTGGTGCGCGAGGCGCTCCCCCCCGACGAGGTGGTAGACTATATGCTTACGGCCCGGCAAAAATCCCAGTGGGAAAAGTTCTTCCTCTACCTTGATCTGGAATCCCTTTTGTCGCGCAGCGGCGCCCGCGCCCGCCAGTGGCAGGCGGAATCCGAGGAGGGCCGCCGCCGCATGATCGCCCGTTACCGGGAAGAGCTTCAAAGCGCCGTGATAGACGGGGATATAGCCACCATTCCGACGGAGTATACCATTGAGCGGACCAGTTACGGCGCGGAAGAAGGTACCGTAGTAGTGCTCGAGAAATTCAGAGTACCCTCGGGCGACTACATCGAAAGAAAACGTTACACCTATACCCTGCGCCGCAGGGACAATATCTGGACTATTACGGATTATGTGGTACTCAACCTGGGGACAGAATGAAACTGATGGCAATTTGCGCTTCGCTGGAATCTCTTGGAGGAATCGCCGAAGATACCCGGCTTTCCATCCCGCTCGAAATCATCCATTACAGCCAGGCGCTCAAAGCCATGGACAACATCGAGGAGGTAAATCCCGATGCGATTATCATCAGCGCCTGCGACTTTCCCCGGCACTGGAAAGCCATAGTACAGTTTGTGCGTCAGGATCGCCCCAGAAAGGGCTGTCCTGTCATCGTCCTGCACGCCGACACCTTTACCGCGGAAGACGCCGACAAGGCCTATGTTACCGGGGTAAACGGCATGGTGCCGGACTCGCTTCCGCCCCCGGAAAAAGCCGGCCGGATACAGGGCATACTGAACCGCTACCTCGGCG
>JAITLF010000085.1 GCA_031278025.1 Treponema sp. | reverse complement strand
ATCAGTTTCTCCGTATGCAGATAGTACCCGGCATCATGATAAATTGTTAGAGCCTGGCGCATTGGAGAGTATCCCCCGCCGTCCGCGTACCTGGGTCCGAAACTTCCAGACTTGAGTCTTGAACTTCCAGACTTGAGTCTAGAACTTCCAGACTTAAGTCTAGAACCTCCAGACTAGAGTCTGGAACTTCCAGACTTAAGTCTGGAACTTCCAGACTTAAGTCTAGAACTTCCAGACTTGAGTCTGGAACTTCCAGACTTGAGTCTAGAACTTCCAGACTTGAATCTGGAACTTCCAGACTTGAGTCTTGAACTTCCAGACTTGAGTCTTGAACTTCCAGACTTGAGTCTAGAACTTCCAGACTTGAATCTTGAACTTCCAGACTTGAATCTGGAACTTCCAGGCTTGAGTCTAGAAGCGCCGGAGGCTCCCCCGCGAACGGCGGCGCGGGCAGGCCCGTTCGGGAACCGGTTAATGCGCCCCCCCGGCGGGATTCCCTTGTAATTGTGAATACAGGTGATAGACTCTCTACTATACCGCTTTTTAGAGCAGGCGGTTTCAAACCGGCGGTTTCGTACCGCGCCAGCGGCAGGAGGAACAGGCGTAACCCATGAAAAAAGCACCGCGCGGGCTGCCGCGGAACGGGCTGCCGGGGAATGTTCAGGATTCGGTGTATGCCTCCCTGCGGAAGAGCATCATCAATCTGAATTTGCCCCCCGGAACCGCCGTCAGTGAAAACGAAATTTCCCTAAAGTACCGGGTAAGCCGCACGCCGATCCGGGAGGCCTTTATACACCTGTCCAGGGAGGGGCTGCTGCAGGTGATCCCCCAGCGGGAAACCCTGGTGTCCCGCATTGATTATAACCGGGTGGAACAGGAGTTGTTTCTCCGGGAAACCCTTGAAATGGCGGTGCTGCGGCCGTTTATCAGCCGCTGCAAGCCGCGTCATATTGCCGCGTTGGAAGAAATAGTGGAAACCCAGCGGCGCGCCGCCGAAAACGACGAATTCGTCAATTTCCTAAACTACGACGATGCGTTCCACCGGGTTTTTTTTGAGGCGGCCGGCCATGATCTGGGCTGGAAAGTTTTGGAAAGCATGTGCGGCCATTATCACCGGGTACGGTTATTGACCGTCTTGATAAACGGGATAGCCCGGAACATCGTGGGCCAGCATACAGCCATAATTCTGGCGGTCAAACAGAAGGACTTGCGGAATGTCCGGATTCACCTGAACGATCACCTTCATAAGATCAATACCGAAGAAAAAATGCTCCGGGAACGGTTTCCCGATTATTTTCTTTCCGCCCCGGAAGAAGACGCCTTTGAAGTTGATTTCGGCGGCTTCCCCGGCCTCTCCTGAAACGGTACCGCTCCTTCGTAAAAGCCTGGCGCAAAGGGTTTTTACCGGCGGGCTTCACCCGTTCAGGGGCAGCGCCCCGCCGATGCCCAGGCCGGTTCCAAAGATCTCCCGAATCCGCCGCAGAAAGGGTTTTGGGAGCGGGGCGCTGACGGTTTCACCCCTCAGCGATCCCAGTAACGGGACATCCGGGGGAAAGCTCAGGGAGAACGCGTGCAGCAAGAGGCCGCCGGGCTGAAAGCTGCCGCCGTACTTCCGGTCCCCGGAAAGGGGATGGCCGTGAAACCCGGCCTGGGACCGGATCTGATGGGTCCGCCCGGTTTCGATTTCCAGGGCGATAAGCGAATAGGGGGGATGAACCGCCAGGGGGAAAACCCGCGTCCGGGCGGGCCTGGCGTGCCTTTCATCCGGTCCGCCAAGAGCCGCCGCGGTTTTCCGCCGCTCCCTATCCCTGAACAGGGCGTCTTCCCAGCATTCCGCCGTTTCGATGCGGCCGTCCGCCAGGGCCAGGTAGGTCTTCCGCAGCCGCCGTTCCCTCATCAGGGCGCTGAAAAGGCGGGCCCCCGCAAGGCTCGCCGAAAAGGCGATGATCCCGCTGGAAACCTGGTCCAGCCGGTGAAGCGGGCCGGGCCTGAAGGAAAGAGACGGGGGCAGTTTGTCCCGAAGATAGGCCCGCACCAGGCCGTCAAGGCAGGGGCTTGGGGCTTTGCCCTGCCGGCGGTCGGGGCGGTGTACCGCCAGGCCGGCGGGCTTGTTCACCAAAAGGAGCCCGTCCCCTTCCCGGAGTATGCACAGGCCGGGCGGCGTTCCCTCCGCCTGAGGGGGAACCGGCCCCCGCACGGGGGGGGACGCCGCGTCTTCCCGAACCCGTATGCGGGCGCCCGCGGCGATCCGCAGGGACGCTTCGCCGGGGACGCCGTTCACCGTTACCCGGCCTTTCCGCAGCAGCCGGTATATCACCGAAAGGGGCGTGCCCGGAAAGGCCCGGCGGAGGATACGGTCCAGACGGCGGCCTTCATCATCGGTTCCGGCGATCAATTCTTTTTCCGTGGCCATGCCTTATTGTACGCATTTTCCGGCTGTTCTGTTCAGCACCCTGGTTTGCCCGCTCAGAATTGTAAAGAGAGGCCCGCTCTGGGTGCGTTTTACCGCCCCTTGACAAATTCCAGCTACTAGAGAATTGTTAGTGCAATGTCGTTTGCTGCAGTTGCCCAGGCGGGGTCGATAAAAGCTTTTTTTGAAAACTCAATTTTCCTGTCCTGTGTGTCAAGCTGGTTCTGCGCTCAATTAATGAAAGCGGCCATAATTCTCCTTAAAGGACGCAAGAGCAACGGCAGGGATGTTTTGGCGACTATTGCCTGGCGTACCGGCGGTATGCCTTCCAGCCACGCTTCCCTGGTGTCTTCCATGGCAACTTCCGTGGCTTTCCGGGAAGGAGTCAACTCAAATTTATTCGTCGTAACCCTGTTTTTCGCGTTGATCATCATGCGTGATGCCATGGGGGTACGCCGGGCTTCGGGAATTCAAGCCAGAACCCTCAATTTGCTGGGACGTCAACTGGCGGAAACTATAAACCTTGAGTATCATCCACTGAAAGAAGTACACGGACATGCCCCGCTGGAAGTGGTGATTGGCGCGCTTCTTGGTATATTCATCGCTGCCGCGTATGCGTATTTATAGGACACTTCGTATAGGACACTTCATGGCGTTTCAAAGGTCAGTGGTTTTAGCGGTATGTGTCTCCCTCGGCGCCGGTTTCCTCTCCCTTCTTCTTTTCCGTCCCTCAGGCGGCGGCAGTTCATACGGAGGGTATGGGGTACTCGTTCTTGACGAGTCCTGTTCCGACCGCGCGGTCGGGGCGGCCTTAACCGCGGCGGGAATAGAAACCTATTTTTCTGAATCCAACCAATGGGTATACCTGGATGATTTCGGGGAAGTGGTCAAAGTCCCTTTGGATGAATATCCCGCACGGCTTGAGTCTTTCGATCCCCGTAATGATGGATACGCGGAAAAGTTGCGCGCGTTCTTTGTTCGGGACGGAACACGGCGTTTCTTCATTCCCTTTAACCCGGATCGGGAGGATTCCCGCACGGGAATCGCGGCCCGTCTGAACGCCGTGTTGGGGGATACCCCCTATACCCTGGAAGTTTTGATCCAAAACCAGTCTTCTTCCCGGTATTGGGTCTTATCCGCTGTTTTTGGGGCTGCGGTTTTGTTTTCCCTTGTTCTGTCGGAAACGCCCGTTCTTCTGGCCTTCCTCCTCCCTCTCTGCGTACCCCTGGTGTTTTTAGGCTCTCCGGGGCTGGTTCTTACGGGGATACTTTTCGCTTTTTCCGGCAGCCTTATCCCGCCGTTGCATGAATTCTTCGTCCGCCGGCGCGGCGGAATCTCCCCGTTCAGTAAGCCGCCGGGAGGCCGCCGGGAGTTCCCCCTCTTCCCGTGCCTTATGCTCCTGCTGTTTGCTCTTGTTTACGGGGCGCTCCTCTGCATCGGGAATGTCCCGGCCGTGGCGGCGTTAGCGGTTCTCCTTTTAAGTTGCGGCGTTACCGGGACCGCGCTGTGGGCCGAATCCGTCCGGGCTGAACATGTACGGTTCCGCCCGGCGCCTATTAAGAAGCCGGCCCTGACTATTCCCGCGTTCTTCCGGTATTTTAAGCGAAGCTGTCCCCGTACTATCCTTCCCTGGGTTCCGGCGGCGGTTCTTGCCCTGGTCTTGCCGCTCCTGTTGCCGGAACCAGACACAGAGCCGTCTGCGGAATTATCCCGTGAGGATATTCCCCTGGTGTATGCCGGGGATTACGAGGCTCATCTGGCTTTTCAGCGGTCTTTTTCGTTACGGCTCCTGGAAGATACCGGAACACTTAGTTCCCCGTCTGAGTATCTTCCGTATTCCGGTTATTATCGGTATGCTATAGGGGACGATGGCCTTATCATGGAAACGGGCCGGGAAATTGAAGGCGGCCCTGCCCAAACCGGCGCGGGGGCCGCTCCTTTCGGGGATTATAGGGTGTTTCCTCCCTTTCCCCTGGCGGATCTTACCGGTTTCCTGACAGGGTATACCCCGGCGGTAAATTATATCCATATTCCGGAGGATTTAATTTCTATAGTGCTTATTTTAATTCCAACTTTTTCTTCCCTGATTCGCTTTGGCCGGAGAGAACGAAAGGGAGGAAGTTCTCTGGTATTTAACGATAAACGGATTGCCGCATGAAAATTTATTCTTTTCCCCAGGGGGGGATTCAGTTTGCCGATCCCTCGGTTCCGTCACGATACACAAGCATAACCTCCTTTCTTCCCAACCTTTCGGTAATTCCCCTGATTCAACATTCAGGCGGGCGGGCCTCTCCGACGGTCGCGGTAGGCGATCTGGTTCGGGAGGGAATGCTCATAGGCCAGGGCCAGGGGCCGGGTTCCGCGAACATCCATGCCGCCGTCCCCGGACGGGTGGTCAGAATGGTTTCCTGGAAGACCCCCGAAGGATATACCAATGACGCTTTAATCATCCGCATGGAAGGGGCCTTTGAAAAACTGGGGAAGAAAGAGGAAATTTTTCCCTGGGAAGGGCTTTCTCCGGTGGAACTCCAGCGTATCATCGCCGATTACGGCATAGTCGAAATGGAAATGCCCGGGCGTCCGGTTTCGGAACTGATCGCCGGCTATAAGACCGTTACGGATCCCTTCTCCCTGGTAGTCAGGTGCGTGTTCGATGATCCCTGGCTGGCGGCGGATTATGTCCTCTGCCAGGAGCGGCTCAAGGCCGTGGTGGAGGGAAGCGCCATCACCGCAAAGGCTGCCGGAGTAACCCGCATTGTTTTCGCTGTTTCTCATCGGGAACAGAACCTGGGGGCCGATTTGTTGGCGGAGGCGGATCAGTGGAACATTCCCGCGTCCTTGGTCCTGGTGGGTTCCCAGTATCCCCAGCGGAACAGGCGGGAACTGGAACTGGTGCTCAGACTCTACGAAAAAAAAGAAAACTCAAGCCTGGGGGATCTCCTCATTCTGAACCCCGCTACTTTGGCGGCGATTCATGACGCGGTAAAGCTTAGAAAGCCTATTCTGGACCGGTATATAGCGGTTGGGGGTTCGGCGGTCAGGGCGCCCCTGGTCATGAGGGCGAGGATAGGGACCCGGCTTAAAGAAATTTTCGCCCAATGCGGCGGTTTTGCGGGGAACCCCAAACGTATCGCATCTGGATCGCCCATCCGGGGCCGGCTGATAACGGACCTGGACGAACCGGTGATCAAGACCAGTACCGCGTTTTTTGCCCTCCTGAACGCCCGTGCCGGCGGGGAACGGAGCCGCGATTGCATCAGTTGCGGGGAATGCAGGTCCGTATGCCCGGTGGGTCTTGACCCGGAAGAACTGTACAAACGGTCCCTGATAAGCGGGAAGAAGGGCGGCATGGACAGAAGGGGAGAATGTCACGGCTGCGGATGCTGCGAAGTGGTGTGCCCTTCCCGTCTGCCGCTCAGTACCGCCATCACTCAATACGCCTTAGGGGAGAATTGAAATGCCTAACCGGTTTCCACGGGTTTTGTTACAGCGCCCTCAGATAAATCTTGCCCGTTCTACTACGACGCGGATGGTGATAGTAAGCGTCTGCGCCGGACTGGGAATCCTTCAATCTTCCCTGACCGATTCTTTTACCTCCCTGGGCCTTGCGTTTACGGCGGTGGCGGCGGCGATTTCTGCGGAATTCGTAGTTAACCGGATGATCGGGACCCGTACCCTGCGGGACGGGAGCGCCATTGCTTCGGCCCTGGTGCTTACCCTGCTCCTGCCCAATCAGATAAACCCCCTGATTGCCGCCCTGGGAGCTGTTTTTGCCATAGCGGTAGTCAAGCAGAGTTTCGGCGGCCTGGGGGCTAATTGGTTGAACCCCGCCCTTGGCGGCTGGCTGTTCGTTCGCTTCGCGTGGCCCGGCCCCTTTGAAAAAGCCCTGATGGGGGTTCCCCCTGCGGGAATTCGCGTTTCCGAAGAACTTCTTGCGTTTCTCGGTTCCCTGGACGGGAACATTACGGGATTTCTGAACAATACGATCTTTGCCCTGACCAGTTCGGAATTGCCCGAAGGGTACATCGATCTTCTCTTTTCATCGACCCCGTCTATCATCGCGGACCGGGGACTCCTGGGCCTGTTGCTGGGCGCCGTTCTGATCTCCGCTTCTCAGGTAGGCCGGGCCTGGATTGCCCCCCTTTTCCTGGGCGTCTATGCCATCCTTGTCCGTTTTTTCGGCGCCCTGCCGGGTTTCATCAACGGCGACGTAATCGAAACCATACCGGGGATAATCTTATTGGAAGAGGGCCTGGGAAAGGGCGATATCCTTTACGGGCTTTTCTCCGGCGGAACGATAGCCGCCGCCTTTCTTCTGGCCCTGGAACCCGCTTCGGGGACCAAAACCAGGACAGGGGCCCTGGTCGTCGCCTGTTTAGGCGGCGTTTTAACCTTCTTCTTCCAGTACCGGGGCGGCGAATCCTACGGCGCGTTTTTTGCCATTGCCCTGCTGAACATACTGACCCCGGTAATTCGGTCCATAGAGAGCCGGATATTTAATAACCCCATTCCTAACGAGACGAGGAGGCCGGCATGACCCTGGGGAAATTTAAAAATATCCCGTCGCCGGTTAAGCGTATGGGGATTTTTGCCGCCTGGACAGCCGGTTTGATGTTGTTCAGCGCCCTGCTGTGGGGCTTTACCCAGCCGGTACGGAACAGGGCGCTTCTCAATTCGGTGAACAGGATCCTTGCCGACCGGGGCGAGGAATCGCGTCTGGGCCCCCCCCTTCCCACCTGGGGTATGCCAGGCCAGGCGGTTCAGGCGGGGACCTGGTTTACCATCGTCAATTCCCCGGACTGGGCGGTGGTCTTCACCGTGGCGGTTGACGGCGTCTTTGCCCCCTTCCTGGCCCTGGTTTCTCAGGACGGGAAGGCCGGTCCCCTCATTCCCTTAAGCCTTCATGGAGAGGCGATATTCGAGAGGATCCCCCCGGGGCAGTTCCGCATCTATGTCCGGCGTATAGAGGCAAGCCACGCCTTGCTCCGCCAGGCCAGGGAGGATAAGGATGATGAATGATCCGCAGTTGCAGTTGCAAAGCCATCTTTTTTGGGGATACCGCTCCCCCCTTTCCACCCTTATCGGGGTGGGACTCCTCATCATGGCGTCAAGCCGTACCGCGTTTGGCCTGGTAACCGTGGGCGCTCTGGTCTGGGTATACGCCTTAGCCGCCCTGATCTTCCGTCTTGCGTCTCCGTTATTGCCGGAAAAAGGGGAAAGCTTTGCCCTGGTCTGCTTATCCGCCTTTTTAGGGAGCGTCTATCACCTCATTCTCTCCCTAACGATCCCCTTCCTGGCTGCGGAAACCTCCCTGTTTATCATCCTGGCGCCGGTATACGGCATCGCCTCCGGCGTACTTCCCCGGCTTAAATCCCTGTCCCCCAGGGACGCGCTGATACGGGCCACCGTTGAATCCCTGACCCTGGGGCTTTTGATCCTGGCCTTTGCCCTGGTACGGGAACCGTTGGGCTTCGGGTCCCTTTCACTTCCCGGAGGCATGAGGGGCTGCATTGAACTGCTCGGCAACGGGGAGAACTCCCTTTTCCCCATACAGGTTATAGGCGGTTCTGCCGGCGCGCTCCTGCTTTTCGGTTACGGCCTTGCCCTGTACCGGCAGGAGAAAAAACGCCAATTCCACCGGGAACCGGCGAAAGACCAGGTGGAACTATGAACGGCATCATTATCCTGGCAGTTTTTTCGGGTCTTTCCCTTAATCTGATGCTTCAAATGGGTTTGGGGATACGGGATATAGGCGTCCGCCCGGAACGGATCATCAGGAACATCCTCTTTCAATGGGGGATGCTCTTCTTTTCGACGCTCCTGTTCTGGCTTCTTTTTTCGTATGTTTTAAGCCCCCTGGCCCTGGGGTATCTGGAATATTTTTTGCTCTTCCCCCTGATAACGGCGGTGGGAAAAGGGCTTGAAGCCCTTAGCCGGCGTTTCCTGCGCCCGGGCAGCCGCCTGGCCGCGCGGCTGCCTGCGCCGGTACTTGAAGAATTATCGCCTGCCGAATTGTTTCCCACCATAACCGCTTACGACGGCCTTACCATAGCCGCTATTATCCTGACCCTGCGTTTTGCCGGTTCCCTGCTGGAAGCGGCGGTCCTTTCCCTGGGATTTTCCGCAGGCGGCGCGATGGCCGCCTTTATCCTGCGGGACATATACCAGCGTTCGTCCCTGGAGCGGATTCCCGCTACCCTGCGGGGCAGGCCCCTTCTTTTCATCGCTATGGGCCTGATGTCACTGATCTTTTCTTCCGTTGCAGCAGTCCTTTTGCAAGTTTTAGACTAAATTTCTCTTTCTCCCTTCCATTGGGGGGGCCGGGGGGGTTCTAACCCCCCCGGCGGGGCGGCGGGGCGGAGCTCCGCGCACTCTTCGGAGTATCCCCCCGCGCCAAAGGGGAGATGCGGGTAATAATGCAAAAGGCGAACACCTGGAAGGAACAAATGGGGTATTACCGTTTTTGGAAGAATAAAAAAATAACCGAAGAAGAACTAAAAGATACGCGGAGACGGAAGAAGTCATCGTACTGGAAGATACCTCATGTGCGTTTACCTAAAATAGTTGGCAAAACAGTTTTCACCTGATAAACTGAGGGCATGAGAGAAGAAAACTATACATTCGAAGATATGGCGGCGATACTACCGGAGCATTGGAGAGAAAAAGCGAAGGAACTGGGCGCTTTACAGCGAGCACGGGAAATTAAGACACCGGAGGACCTTCTGAA
>JAITLF010000327.1 GCA_031278025.1 Treponema sp. | reverse complement strand
CTTGTCCCTAAATAATTCCCTCCTGGGTGCCGATCTGAAACCAGGGGAAAGAATGAAACGACAGCACTCATGGGAAATAACTGATGCGTTCTGGGAAGCCGCCCACCATTAATACCGATAATACCGAAAAAAGGACGCGAGACTGCCAGGGAATATCGCCGGAAATCGGGAGGAGGCCGTCCTGACATGGACCCTCGTAGCGTTCTTGAAACGATTTTTGGTGGTGATGCAGAAAGCATGATAAGTCACCCAAGGCCATAGTTGATGGTGATGGTTATTTGCATATTTCCATTTTACCATCTTCCCGCCACATTGCCTTCTCTATCATACTTTCTGCATCACCACCCAATTTTGTATATCAGCATATATTTTTTTAATTCTTCAATGTGATTTGAGGCAGCCATTGGCGCCTTTAGAACATCTTTTATATATTTGAGGCTGTTCCAAAACCTATGTTTTGGAACAGCCTCGTTTAATAGCTGTCTTTTTATTAGTTTTGCTTCTTTAATAGAACATCTTGATATGCTCTACTGGGGAACGATGCTTCAGTTTGAGAAGCAGGGTCTGTTCCGAGGATGAAAAGGACCAGCCGGAAGAATCGTAGCGTTCAAACTGGGGATCGGTCCGGTAGTCTATGCCGTAGAGTTGGAGTTTGACAAAGGGACGCAGGCCCCGAACCAGCATGTAGTGGGTTTCCCCAACCGGGAAGGACACGGCAATGTCTAGAACGTTGTTCTCCTGGGAAATCGTAACGGACTCCGAAGCTGTCCAGGCCCACACGCCGCTTCCCGTGTTCCCTATGCTGACGGCATGAGGATAGGTGGCCGCAGGGAACAGGGGGTACAGGGCGAGGCATTCGAGCCTCCCCCTGTCGGAGATAGGGCGGGCATCCTGGATTCCTTCTTCGTCGCCTGATTCCGCCGTGCCGGGGATGGCAAGTCCTGTAGGAAGGCTGCCGTTATCGGTAAGGGAAAGGACCGAAATAACCAGGGAACGGCCCAGGGCGCTCCATTCCTCCCGGCCAGAAATCCGGCCATACCGATCCAGGGCAAGGCCCAGCCTGAGGTTGTATTCCGTATCCGCCGTACCGTCCTTAAAATACATAACCCGGTCTCCGGCGGCGTTCCCTTTGATTCCTTCGTATATGGCCAGACACGCACCTTCAATGAGGCCCTCAAAGGGGTTGTCGTCCGGGGAGCGGTACGTTTTCCAGTCGGTATAGCCTCCCAAGATGCCGGAGAGAATGTCCGCAGGAAGAGACGCCGGATCAAGGGAACGGGCCAGGTCGGCAATGCCGTCAAGGAACTGGTCATAGCCCCGTATGACGCAGAATTCCACAATATGAGGATCCTGAAAAACGGCTTCGGATTCGGCGGCGATACGGAGGGAAAGCTGGTTAGCGGCATCCCGTTCAAAGGCGGATAAGGAACGCAGTCCAATGTCCATCCGGCCCAGGTACACCGAACCCGTGTAGGTCCAGGAGGCCCTCCTCAAAAAGGCTGAAGAAATACCGGCCATAGCTTCCTTATAGGCGCCGCGGTTAACCGATTCTCCCGCGTAGGCGGCCACCAGGGCCTCGTTGTCGGTAGTCCGTACCGATCGGGTCCACAGGGAATAGGCTTCATCCCGCCAGCGGTTCACCACCCTGTTATACTGGGTTTCGTCCCGTGCGGCGGCAAGGATAAAATTTTCGGGAATAACCCCCATTTGTTCCGGGATTACGTGTTCCTGAACGGCCCGGTAATAGGCAACCGTGTTGCCGGTATCCAGGAGCAGCACCCGGCGGTCCCCGTTCAGCCGGGACGAATCGATGCCGTACTGCATCCCCCCGGCATTGACAACAAATTGGCCGTTGCCCGCGTCCCGTGCCCGGGAAGTCCGCAAAAGCCGGAAGGGAAGCTCAAGCCCCGTGTAGTCGTCCCCAAAACGGCCTGAAATCCGCAGCCCCGGACCCTCGGCGTCCTCGGCGCTTAGGACGTTAAAGATAAGCTGGGTCCCGTTGGTAAAACCGAAGAGCACGGAGCTGCCGTACACATTCATGGTTTGCGGCAAAAGCGGCTCCCGGTCCCCGGCGTACCCCAGGAAGGCGAATTCCCCATCGTCGTGAAGATGGAATTCCATGCCCCCATAGGCGACGGTAACGTTCCCGGTCAGATGATAATCGGCGGCAGGGCTTTCACCTCCTGCGTCCGCCGTTCGGATGGGGGAGTCCCCATACTGGCCCGAAACGGTCATATCACCGATATTCTGGATGAATATACGCTGTTTGGTAAACTGAATCATTACCAGGATCACGAAGATCCCCATGTAGAGAAAGAATAGCCCCACCATCCGGGGGAAAACAGAACGTCTCATGGCATAAAGGATACTCCACCCGGCGCTTTTTTTCAACGCATACCGTATTCCGGATACCAATAAAGGCGCCTGTGCGACGCCCACGGGCTTCCGGAAAGATAGCGGGGCGGCAGCGGCGGCGTGTAAACCCAGGTTTGCGCTGCGCAAACCTGGGTTTCTAATCAGGAAACCGGGGGCCGCCCGGACTCCGCGGGGCTCTGCCCCGCACCTCCCATAAAAAGGGCGAGGGGATACCCCCGGAAAATTTTCCGGGGGTATCCCCTCGCCCTTTTTTATGGGGGGTCTGGGGGGCCTAGGGCCTCCCAGCAGGGGTCCGGGGGCGGCGCCCCCGGCGGGGCGGCGGGGCGGAGCCCTGCGGGGTGCGGGCGGCGTACCTTATTGTATCGGTCTAATCATGGTGTAATGGAACCTGCCCGGCGCAAGGGAGTCTTCCCGGACTTTCCGGAAGCCGTAGCGGGCGTAAATATCCAGGTTGACCGCGTCCTGGGTTCCCAGGAAGCAGGCTGCCCGGGCGGCGTCGATTTCCCGAAGCTTTTTCCGTATCAGCGCCGAGGCGATTCCTTTGCCCTGTTCTTCCGGCAGGACCGCGATAGGGGCCAGGCTCCAATAGGGCTGGCGTATCGCCTGATCCCGCGCGGCCGTCAGGATGCGAAAAAAGTCGAAAAACCGCTCTTGCAGGCCCGGGGAAAAAACCGAAAAAACCGAAAAAGCCTCCTCCTGGGAATGATCGTCAGGCGGCGGGGAGGAAAGCGGCGGCGACCAGACGGCAATGCCGGTAAGCTGCCGGTCCTGGAAGGCAAGCTCTATATCGCTGACTCCCAGGCCGTGTTCCAGCCTGCCGCGGAAGTTGAGGGCAAGAAATTCCCGCCGTTCAACCTGGCCGGGGGCCAGGTACTGATAAAAGGGACGGTCCTGAAAGGCCGATACCAGCAGGGTAACGGCCGCTTCAAGGTGTTCCTCCCCCATCGCTTTGATGTCCATGTCAGGTACGGCCCCTTAGTCAAACCGGTACAGAGGGGTGGACAGATACCGCTCCCCCGTATCCGGCGCGATGGCAAGGACGGTTTTGCCCGCTTCCAGGCGGGAAGCCACCCGTACCGCGCCGAGGATCGCCGCCGCGGAAGAATAGCCCAAAAGGAGCCCCTCCTGGGCCGCCAGGTCCCGTGCAAAGCTCACCGCCTCGCCGTTGGTGATGCGGATGATCTCGCCGTAGATCTCCCGGTCCAGCACCTGGGGGATGATTCCCGCGCCTATGCCTTGAATGGCGTGGGGGCCCGGCTGTCCGCCGCTTAATACCGCGGAGGCGTCGGGTTCTACCGCCACAATTTGTATGTCCGGCTTGAGCTTCTTCAGGTACCCGCCCGCGCCGGTGATGGTTCCCCCGGTGCCTATGCCCGCCACAAAAGCGTCGGGGACTTTGCCGCCAAAGGCTTCCACGATTTCAGGCCCGGTGGTCAGCCGGTGAGCCTCGGGGTTGTGGGGGTTTTCAAACTGTTTCACCTCGAAATACCCGTATTGGGCGGCCAGTTCCGCCGCCTTGTCAAAGGACGGCTTGATACCTCCCGCGCTGGTTACAATGACTACTTCGGCGCCGTAGGCCCTGGCAAGCTGGCGGCGTTCCAGGCTGACGTTATCCCCCATGACGATGATGAGTTTGTACCCCAGTACCGCCGCCACCAGGGCCAGCCCTATGCCGGTATTGCCGCTGGTTACTTCGATTAAGGTGTCGCCGGGCTTGATTTTCCCCGCCGCTTCGGCGGCGCGGATCATGTTAAGGGCTATCCGGTCTTTGACGCTGCCCCCTATGTTGAAACTTTCCAGCTTGGCGTACACGCCGGCCCCGCCTTTGGGGGCCAGACGGTTCAGTTTGACGATAGGCGTGTTTCCAATAAGTTCCGCGGCGTTCCGCGCAATGGTTACGGACATGGCGCTGCTCCCCGTTCTTAAAGGGAAACGGGAACGCCCGGCAGGGCCGGGAAGACGCCGCGGGTTGCGGAATCCCCGGAGGAAGAACCCCCGGAAGAATCCCCGGAGGCGGCCTGTTGTTTGGCGCCTATCGCCGAAAGGTTCACCCCCTGAATCAAGAGGACACAGAGGGCCAATACCATACCTCGCTTCATACGATAACTCCTATACGCGTTATTTAGTCCGCCTTTCAAACACGGCGGCGTCTTCCATCCATAAACCAACTCCCCGTTATGCCGGGCGGGCGGCCAGCTTCTCCCTGCCGTGAGGCGCATCCCACTGGGAAAGATCCGGCCCTTTGGGGATTATGCCGAACGCATTCCCCGGATCGCAGCACACATGGTAATGGGCCTTAATGTGATCAAAATGAGTGTTCGCCCCGAAGGCGGGAATCTGATACAGGTCCTGAGAATATGCCCAGAGGTTGGGGAAATCGATCAACCGGTTCCGGTTGACCCGGAAGGCGTTGTAGTAGGCCGCGTCAAACCGGGCCAGGGTTACCCACAGGCGTATGTCCGAATCGGTGAGCCGGCTGCCGAAAAGGTAGCGGCTTTGGGACAGCCGCCCGTCGAGCCAGTCAAGGCGTTTGAAGACCGTATGATAGGCCGCTTCATAGGCTTCCTGGGTCCGGGCGAACCCCGCCTTGTAAACCCCGTTGTTCACCTCGTGAAAGATGACGCCGTTCAGGGCGATGATGTCTTCCCGCAGATCTTCGGGAAACAGATCCGGCGCGCCCGGCTGGTGAAACTCCTGCCAGACCGTTTCCCAGTAATAGCTCAGGTTGAAGTAATCGTTGTTCACCACCCTGCCTGATGGAATGTCCACGACTGCGGGAACCGTAAAGCGGCCCGTATACGACGGGTCGGTTTTCAGGTACAGGTCGCTTACATAGCTTACCTTCAATACCGGGTCCACCCCGTCAGGGTCCAGGGTAAAGGCCCAGTCGCTGTACTCTTTTTGGGGGCGGATAGGGTCCACGAGCCCCGCGCTGAAAACCTCCTCCAGCCCCAAGAGGCTCCGGACTATCATCTGCCGGGTGGCCCAGGGACAAGCCGCCGACCAGATAAGCCGGTAACGGCCCGCCTCCACGGGCAAGTCCCCTTCGCCCGTGCCAAAGGGCGTGGTAAACCGGTTCCGCTGCCTGATAAAGGCCCCTTTGATGTTGTTGGTTTCATCCTGAAACCAGGTTTTGTATGCCATAGATTCTCCTCCTTATAAACGCGGGCCTGCCGCCGCCGTTAGCAGACCCAGGCCTGGAACTTGCAAAGCCGCCTTTATGACCCGCAAAGGCGCCTTTATCAACCGCAAAGGCGCCTTTATCAACCGCAAAGGCGCCTTTATGACCCGCAAAGGCGCCTTTATCAACCGCAAAGGCGCCTTTATGCGCCGCAAAGGCGCCTGTAAAACGGCTGCCGCGCCCTTAGCGGTCCGGGGCCCCGCTCTCCCTATGCCGATAGCCTTTTCCACTCCGGGCAGGCTGAAGGCGATGAGCTGCCGGGGCGCTCAGGGGCAGCCGAGGGAAACAATCAGGCGGCAGCGTCCCGCCTCTACGGGGAGTTCCCCCGCTCCGTTTCCAAAGGGCGTGGCAACCCGGCTGGGCTGCCTGAGGAAGGCGCCGGTTTCGGTTATTTCGCGGGCCTTTTCGGAACCCGCGATTTTATTTACCGGGCAATTCGCCAGGCCGCAAAATGCCGCTTCTCCTTTACGCTTTGTTTGCCCCTAACGTATTTGCGCCCACACGCATATAATTCCCATCTTTTTACTAGGTTATTCGGGCGCTTATGGTTTGTCAAGAGGTTTTTCGTCTTTTGTGGTTACTCCGTGATACTTTCACCGTTGGGGGCCTGCACCGTCAAAGAAGCTGCCCGGCGGTTACGCACCCTGAGCGGACGGCGGATACCGCACCTTACGGGTGGAAGCCTCCCCTCATACTGTTTTTTCGCAAAATTCGTCATCACCTCTTGTAGCACAACATATAGCGTAGTATAGTTGCACAAACGCTATATACGGGGTAGGTTAAACAAGAGCTTATGCGATGTCCACATTGCGGTAATTTTGACGATAAGGTAGTTGAGTCCCGGACCCTGGCCAACGGGGCGGCCATACGCAGGCGGCGGGAATGTAACGGCTGCGGATACCGGTTTACCAGCTATGAACGAATTGAAGACAAGCAGTTCATGGTGATCAAGAAGAACGGGCGCCGGGAGCCTTTTGACCGGCTCAAGGTTGAACGGGGCGTTCAGCGGGCTTTGGAGAAGCGCGCGGTGTCCCAGATGAGCATAGAACGCCTGGTGAACGAGGTGGAGGATGCCGCCGTCATGCAGGGGAAGATCAATCACGAGATAGCCACGGCTGCTATAGGGGATTTGGTTTTGGAAAAACTAAAGACCCTGGATAAAGTGGCCTATATACGGTTCGCCTCGGTGTACCGTCATTTTGAAAACATGGATGAATTTATACGGGAGATTCAGAAGATGGGGGGAGATATCCTATGATTAAACAGGTCGTCAAACGATCCGGAGAGGTGGCGCCCTATGATCGCGCCAAGATTTACAACGCGGTACTCAAGGCCCTTAAAGCCGCGGGCGGCGCGGAGGACGGCGCAATCCCCTTTGCGCAACGGGCGGAACGCATAACCCGGGCAACCGAGGAAAAGATCGAGGCTCTCATGGCGGGGCGGCATCCCAACTCTATCCCTGCCATAGAGGAGATTCAGGATTTGGTGGAAACCGCTCTTGTCGAGGCCAGGGAAACCGCGGTTGCCAAGGCGTACATCCTCTACCGGGCCAAACACGAGGCCATGCGGGACGCGCAAAAACTCATGCTGGACATAGACTCTACCATGGACGGGTACCTTGGGCAGTCCGATTGGCGGGTAAATGAGAACGCCAACGTCAACTATTCCCTGGGCGGGCTTATCCTTCACAATTCCGGGAGCATTACCGCCCATTACTGGCTGAAAAACATCTATCCTCCGGAAATCGCCGAAGCCCACCGGAACGCGGATTTCCACATCCACGATCTTTCCATGTTCTCCGGGTACTGTGCGGGCTGGTCCCTCAGGCAGCTCATCGCCGAGGGCCTTGGCGGGGTACGGGACAAGATCACCAGCAAGCCTGCCAAGCACCTTTCCACCCTGATGCAGCAGGCGGTGAATTTCCTGGGCTGCCTCCAGAACGAATGGGCCGGCGCCCAGGCGTTCAGCTCCTTCGACACCTACATCGCCCCCTTTGTAAAGGCCGACGAGCTTTCCGACCGGGAAGTCAAACAGTGCCTTCAAAGTTTCATCTTTGGGGTAAACACCCCAAGCCGCTGGGGCAGCCAGGCGCCGTTCACCAATATCACCCTGGACTGGGCCGTTCCGGCGGATCTGCGGGACAAGAAGGCCATGGTCGGCGGAAAAGAAACGGCCTTTACCTATGGGGACTGTAAGGAAGAACTCGACCGGGTAAACCGCATCTTCATCGAACTCATGCTGGACGGGGACGCCGAAGGCCGGGGCTTTCAGTACCCCATCCCGACGTACAACATCACCGCGGATTTTGACTGGGAAAGCGAAAACACCCGCCTCCTTTTCGAGATGACTGCCCGGTACGGCACGCCCTATTTTCAAAATTTCGTCAACTCCGACCTTAACCCGACGGATGTCAGGTCCATGTGCTGCCGCCTTCAGCTGGATAAGCGGGAACTCCGCAAGCGGGGGGGCGGCCTTTTCGGGTCCGATGAACTCACCGGCTCCATAGGGGTCGTAACCATCAATCTTCCCCGTATCGGCTACCTTGCCGAGGGCGAGGCGGATTTCTTTGCCCGCCTCAGCCGCCTTATGAACCTGGCTAAAGAGAGCCTGGTCATCAAGCGGAAAGCGGTGAACCGGCTGCTGGACTCTGGCCTTTTCCCCTACACCAAACGGTACCTTTCGAGCCTGGACAACCACTTCAACACCATAGGCCTGGTGGGGATGAACGAGTGCCTCCTCAATTTCCTGGGGAAAGACGCGGCGATATCCACGGAACGGGGCCGGGCTTTTGCCCTTTCGGCGCTGCGCTTCATGCGGGACAAGCTGGCGGATTTCCAGGAGGAGACCGGGGAGCTTTTCAACCTGGAGGCCACTCCCGCGGAGTCAACCTCCTACCGTCTGGCGAAGCACGACAAGGAGCGGTACCCCCGCATCATTACGGCTGGCGGCCGTTTAGCCGGCGGCCGTTCAGCCGGAGCGCCCTACTACACCAATTCCACCCAGCTGCCGGTTATGGAGACCGAAGATATTTTCGACGCCCTGGATTTACAGGAGGAACTTCAGGCCGCCTATACCGGCGGTACGGTGTTCCACGTGTTTTTGGGGGAAGCCATTGAAGACTGGCGCTCCTGCCGGGCGCTGGTTAAGGCCATAGCCCATACCTACCGTATCCCCTACTTCACGATTTCCCCCACGTTTTCGGTATGCCCGGTTCACGGCTACCTGCGGGGGGAACACTTCACCTGTCCCCGGTGTAAACAGGATACGGAAGAAAAGCTGAAACAGAAAATAGCGGAACTGGAAACAGAACGCCGCGCGGCGCTGGCCGTGATGGAATAATTTTGGATGGAATAATTTTGGATGGAATAATTTTGGATGGAATAACTTTGGACGGAATAACTTTGACGGATCAATTTAAGGAGAAAATCATGCGGAATCTTGAAGACATCGAACGGGAGTTGGAAGCGGCCCGGAAGGATCTTTCCCAGGCGGAAGGAACTCAGGCGGAAGTATATAGCCGTATCGTCGGGTACTACCGGTCTGTGCGGAACTGGAACCGGGGAAAGCGGGAAGAATACGGGGAGCGGAAACCCTTCTGCCTTCCCGCTGAAGAACAAATCGCGGCAGCCGGGGCGGAGGCCGCGGCATCGCCTGGGGAGACGGCGGCTGCCCCAGATGAAGGCGGGGGACGGCTCCTGCTGTTTGTGCGCCCCTCCTGCCCGGCCTGCCCGGGGGCTAAGGCTGCGGCAACCCGTTTGGGTATTCCCGTGGACCTGGTAAACGCCGATACGGAGGCCGGCATGGCGGAGGCGGTACGGCGGCAGGTCTTTTCCACCCCCACGGCGATACTCCTTGCCGGAGACGGACAGGAGCTGGGCCGCGCCCGTGACGCGGGGAGCATACGCGGTTTGGCGGCGGGGTGAGTATGTACGCGGTACTTCTTTCGAGCGTAAAAACACCCATGAAAAGCATTGCCCATGCGCGTGCTTCTTCGTAAGACAAGCCTGGTTGATTATCCCGGGAAAGTGGCGGCGGCGCTGTTTTTTCCGGGATGCACCCTGCGTTGCCCCTGGTGCCAGAACCGGGAGCTTGTCATCCCCGGCGGCATGGCCGGGATGACGGGCCTCTGTACCGCCGGGGAGGCCCTGGATCATATTTTGAAACGCCGTTCCGTTTTGGGCGGCGTGGTCGTAAGCGGCGGGGAACCCACGGTCCACGCCGACCTGGGGGACATTATCCGGCGCATCAAGGCCCTGGGGCTTCCGGTAAAGCTGGACACCAACGGGATGAACCCCGGCGCGCTGGAACGCCTCTTTTGCCGGGAAGAAAGCCGGCCCGATTATATCGCCTTAGACCTAAAGCTGCCCCCGGAACGGTACGGGAACCTCGCGCCGCAGAGTGCGGCGCATTCTGCGGCGCCGTTAGAGATTGGGGAGGCGTTAGCAAAAAGCGCCGCCCTGATTCACGCTTCCGGAATAGACCACGAGTTCCGCAGCCTCGTCCTCCCCAACCACTATCTGAAGCCGGAAGAAATCCCGGCAATGGCCGCCCTGGTTGACGACGCCCCCTGGCATTTCAGGGCCTTCAGGCCCGGAAACTGCCTGGACCCGGCCTGGGACAGCCTGGACGCGCCGGGGCCGGAAGAAACCGCCGCCCTAGCCCGTAAAGCGCGGGAAGCCGGCAAAAAGGGTATTGAACCAGAGCGGGCGCCGTAACCTCAACCTTCCCTCGAAGCTCTAGCGGCGATACTACCGGAGCTTTGGAGAGAAAAAGCGAGGGAACTGGGCGCTTTACAGCGAGCACGGGAAATTAAAACACCGGAGCTTCTTCTGAAACTCATTTCTCTGTATTTGGCCGAAAGAAAATCCTTTGAGAATACTTCGGCATTGTTACGCATGAGTGAGATCTGTCACCTGACCAAGAAGGCTCTATATACCCGTCTGTGTAATAGTGTGGTCGGACTCGAAGAGTCCGCTGGTTGAGATGGCTATGCGAGAATCTGTGTCGGGAGAGCCAGATGCTGGTAGAAAGACCGGGATGGCTAGAGGGGAAGGGGGTATATCTGGTAGATGCCAGCGATGAATCGGTGTACGGCAGTTCAAAAACCGATTTTCGCCTGCATTATTGTGTCGCCTTGTTTGACCTGGGGATGAAGGAAATGCGGCTTACCGATGCGAAGACGGGAGAGAAGCTCAGTAATTTTGAGAGTTTTGGGAAAGGCGACCTGATTATCGTCGACCGGGCATACGGAACCATAGGGGAGATGGAATATCTGGAGGAATGTGGATGATTATTTATATGTCCGCCAGCGGCAAAAGCATATATGAAGCAGGCGGCGGTTTCAATGAAAAGAAGGTTGGCAACATGAGCAGCACAATGTTCAACCTGATGACTTCGATGGCGGGTAGCTTTATGAATAGAGCCACTAATTCTAAAATGGCGGATACCGCCACCAGCCCTTGCCTGGACGCGCTGGACATCGCGGACTACAACTACGGATCAGGCCGCTATCCCCTGGAGGCTAAAGCGCATCCTAACGAGACTGTCGAAAAAGTGTTTCGGAAGGGTTTAAGACACTATATATAGCGTATCAATTACCTTTAACACACCATATATAGTAGTTTTTGCCTATTGACGGATTAATTCGACAGTCTCA
>JAITLF010000227.1 GCA_031278025.1 Treponema sp. | reverse complement strand
AAAAAGGGCGAGGGGATACCCCCGGAAAATTTTCCGGGGGTATCCCCTCGCCCTTTTTATGGGGGGTCCGGGGGGTTCGAAACCCCCCGGCGGGGCGGCGGGGCGGAGCCCCGCGAGGTGCGGGGCGGAGCCCCGCTGCCCTGGTCCTAACCGCAAAAATATCGTAGGATGCGGAAGTATGGTGCGTACTATCCCTCCCAATGGCGGTAATCTCCGCCGGAGCATTGATGCCTATAAGCGGACGTTAGGGCAATCCCAGCCTGAGGATACGGCGGCTGGCAAAACCGGGCTGCCCGCGCCGCAATCCGCGCCGCCGGCGTCCGGTACCGCCGCTTCCGCGTCTGAGGCCGGCCAGGTTGACGGGCTCCTCAAGACCAGGGTCTTAGGCAAAGGGACGGACCGGCGCGATGATACCGGCGGTACCCCCGGGGGGAAGAAACCGGACGCGGGAGACGGGGAGTCCAAATACCGGCGGGCTGCCAAATTCCTCATCCTGATTGGGGGAAATGAGGCGTCCCGCATACTATCGGCTCTGGATGAGGAACAGGTTGAAGCAATAGCAAAGGAAATTTCCACTATCCGGGGGATTACCGCAGAGGAAGCGGAAGCCGTCTTTGAGGAGTTCCGGAACCTTTTGCGCTCTTCCTCCGGGTATGCGGGACGGGCTTCCGGCGGGATTGAGGAAGCCCGGCGGCTCCTTTACGCCGCCTTTGGGCCGGTGCAGGGGGAGATGTTCCTGCGGCGGACCGTTCCCGAAGCGGCGGAGAACCTCCTGGATTTTCTGAACGAATTTTCCGGGGATCAGGTGGCTTTTCTTTTGCGGGAAGAAATCCCGGCTGTGGCGGCCCTGGTGCTCTCCCGCCTTTCCCCCAAACTATCGGCGGCGGTCCTGGCCGCCTTGCCGCCGGGCCGAAGGCTGGAAACCATCCGGCGCATTGCCCGCGCCGGCCAGGTGGCCCCGGAGGTACTTGAGCGGGTAGCCGGCGTTCTGCGGGAAAAGGCCCGGCATATTATCGAGGCCGGCGCCGGCAGCCATCCGGCCACGGTGGACGGCATGGACACCCTTACCGCCATCCTGAAACACGCGGACAATTCCTTTGGAGAGCGGCTCCTTGAGGAGCTTGAGGAGGAAGACCCCGACATAGGCCGGAATCTGAAAGACCGGCTCCACACGTTAGACGACGTGATCGAAGCCGATAACCGGCCTATACAGGAAAAACTCAAAACCATGACTGACCGGGACGTCGCGCTGCTCCTCAAAGGCCGCCGGCCTGAATTCACCAATAAGATACTCTCCAATGTTTCCTCCAACCGGCGGACCGTGATACGGGAGGAGGGGGAAATCCTGGGGCCGGTCCCAAAATTTGAGGTGGAAGCGGTTGCGCGGGACTTCCTTGCCTGGTTCAGGGCGGGGCGGGAAAAAGGGAAAATCCTTCTGCATACCGACGAAGATGTTATTACCTGAGGCTGTTCCAAAACCCCACGGCAGCGGGATTGATTGAGGGGATGCCTTCTGATCCGCACAGAACGGGTATCTTTGCATATGCGAATTCGGCGTTTCCCCGCGGGAAAGCCGGGGAGCTGAAGGCCGGCGCGGGGTTTTGGAACAGCCTCACCTAACAATATGATAAGGATGTGTGTATGAAGACGAAGACTGATTTACAGGCCGGAACCGTGCTGGACAGCGGGTTTGAGATTCTTGAAGTTTTGGATTTGGCGGAATTAAACGCCCTGGGTATCTGGGCCCGGCATAGTACCAAGGGAGCGGAGGTCTTTCACATCTTCAATGATGATCCCGAAAATCTTTTCGCCTTTGGATTTGCGACGGCGCCGGAAGATTCAACCGGCGCGCCCCATATCCTGGAACATTCGGTCCTGTGCGGCTCCGAGCGTTACCCCCTCAAGGACGCTTTCCTGGTACTTGCCCAGGGGAGCCTGCAGACTTTCCTCAATGCGATGACCTTTCCGGACAAGACGCTGTACCCCGCCAGTTCGGTGAACGAACACGACTACTTCAATCTTATGGCGGTCTACGGGGATGCCGTGTTTAGGCCCCTTCTTTCGGAATGGACCTTCATGCAGGAAGGGAGCCGCCTGGAATTCCTTCCCGCGGGCCCCGCTCCTGAATCCGGCGCGGCTGAACGGCTGGGGATAACCGGGGTAGTGTACAACGAGATGAAGGGAGCGTATTCCGCCCCGGATACCTACGCCAACCTGTGGTCTGTCCGGGCGGTGATGCCCGATACCCCCTACGCGCTGGAGTCGGGGGGGGACCCGGAGTGTATTCCGGACCTTACCTGGGAAGGGCTTAAAGAATTCCACCGGATCCGCTATTCCCCGGCGAACTGCCGGGTGTTCCTTGCGGGGAACATTCCCACGGAAAAGCAGCTTGTCTTCCTGAACGAGCGCTTCTTTGCGGGATTAAGCCGGGGCGTTGCCGCGCCTCCCATCCCCAAAGCCGTCCGGTGGGATGCTCCCCGGTCCCTGCGTATTCCCGGTCCCGCCGGGGCGGGCGAGAAGGCGACGGTGAGCCTCTCCTGGCTCTGCTGCGGCATCACCGACTGCGAGGAGACCCTCGCGCTTTCGGCGCTTGCCGAAATCCTCCTGGGCCATGACGGTTCCCCCGTAACCCGGCTCCTCATCGAATCCGGGCTGGGGGAGGATCTGGCCCCCTGTTCCGGCCTGGAAGCCGACCTGCGGGAGACCGTCTTTTGCATCGGGCTTATGGGGGTTCAGGAGGAGGCCGCACATGAACGCATCAAGGCGTTGATTCTGGGCGAACTGGAACGGCTGGTTCGGGAAGGCATTCCCCACGAGGAGATCGAAGCCGCCCTGCTGGCTATGGAGTTTTCCCACCGGGAGATACGCCGCGCCGGAGCGCCCTATTCCCTGGTCTGGCTGCAGCGGGCCTTCCGGGGCTGGCTCCACGGGGCCAAGCCCTGGGACAGCCTGGTCTTTACGCCCCGGTTTACCCGGCTTAAGGCGCGCCTTGCCGCCGGCAGCCGCTTCTTTGAGTCTCTTATCCAAAAGTACCTGCTGGATAACCCGCACCGGGCCCTGGTGGCGGTGGTTCCCCAGAAGGGCTTTTTGGAAGCTAAGGAGGCGGCGCTGGCGGCAAGCCTTGCCGAAAAGGAAGCCGCGTTGAGCGGGGATGAACGCCAGAGCATACGGGAAAAGTCCGCGGAACTGGAACAGCTTCAGAGCCGGGGGGATAGCGCCGAGGCCCTGGCCACGATTCCCCATCTTTCCCGGCGGGATCTTTCCCCCGTTGTGAAGAAGATTCCCCGTGAAATCCGGGCAGCCGGAGGTTCCCCCGTGCTGGTCCACGACTTTTTCACCAACGGCATAACCTACGCCGACATCGCCTTTCCGGTGGATATTCTTGACGGCGGCGATTACCCCTGGCTGCCCCTGTTTGCCCGGACGGTGGTTTCGGTGGGCGTTCCGGGGATGGGCTATGCGGAAGTTTCCAGCCTCCTTGCCCGTACCGTCGGGGACCTCCACGCAGTGTTGAGAAACGGTTCCATCCTTGAAGGGGGCAGCCGTACCATCCCCACTCCGGTGGGCATCCTGGACCTGGCGGGCCGGGATTGGCTTACCTACCGGGTCAAAGCCCTGGACGAAAAGATTGGCCCGTCCCTGGACCTGACCTTGCGTCTTATCGCCGAGGCTGATTTTTCGGACCTCAGACGTATCCGGGACCTGGTTTTAGAGATGAAAAACGACGCGGACCTGTCCCTGGCCCCTCACGGACACACCTATGCCGCAGGGCGTGCAAGCCGGGGCTTTTCCCGTTCCCGAACGGTGGATGAACTCTGGTCCGGCCTTGACCAGTTCAGGTTTGTCCACGCCGTTGCCGATCTGGATGCCGCCGAAGTCTGCGGCAAACTTACGGCGATACGGGACCGGTTGAGGTCCGGAGGTTTCATCGCCAACCTAACCGGTTCGGCGGAAACCCTGGAGAAAACCCGTAAACATCTTGAAACCCACTGGCGGGACTTTGGCCCACCCAAACCGCGCAACAGCGCCGGTCTGGCTGGCCTGCCGGGACCGGGTTCCTTTGCGTTTCCCCCGGAAACCGGGCCGGTCAAGGCGGAGGTCTACGCTTCCCCTTCCCTGCAAGTAGGATTCGCGGCCCTGGCCCTTCCCGGCGCGGCCTTTCCCCGGCGGGAACATGTAGCGGAGACGGTGCTGGCTCATCAGCTTTCCACCGGCGCTCTTTGGGAGGAAATCAGGATGAAGGGGGGCGCCTATGGCGCCTTTGCCGCTGCCGATGGGAGCGAGAAGGTTTTCAACTTTTCCACCTACCGGGATCCCGCTCCCCTCCGCTCCCTGGGGGCGTTTACCGCGATTCTGCGGGACCGGGCCGGACCGTCCGCGGCGGATACCGCAGCCCTGGAGGATATGTTGGAAAAGGCGATCATCGGCAGGTACGCCAAGGAGACCCAGCCCCGAACCGCCGCAGAAAAGGGGAGTATTGATTTTTCCCGGTTCCTCTATGGGGTGGATTCATGCCACCGGGAGATGAAACTCCGGGCCTTGATCGATATTTCAGAGCAAGAGGTCGCGGAAGCGGCCCGGCGTCTTGCGGAATCGGCTTCTTCCGCCGCTTACCCCCTGACGCCGGTTGTCATCGCCGGCGTCAAGGCGGCCCAGGAAGCCGCCGGACGTTTGGGGGTAGAACCCAGGGAACTCCCGGTTTAAGCAACGCGGGGAAACTCCCTCGTACGTGTGGCTGTTCCAAAACCGCCTCACGTATGGGTGCTATTCTAAGCGCCTGTTGCGCTTCGCGCATAAAGCGCTTACTTCCCCGGCAATTCTTTTTCTATTCGTTCCCTGGCGGCGGGGGCCTCTTTATCCATCTTTTCGGGAAACCCAAAGTAGGACACGCAGGCGATTGATTCGCCCCCAACCTTGAACTTCTTATTGGCAAAATCCATCTTCCGCAGGGTTTCAAAGATCCCGTCAAAATCAACTTCCCCTTCTCCCATAGCCAGGTGCTGGTGTACCACCGCGTCGCTTTTCCCCCGGC
>JAITLF010000222.1 GCA_031278025.1 Treponema sp. | reverse complement strand
CGGCTAAAGTCGTTGTTTGGGTATAACCAGATACCTTCGAAAGTTGAAGCATCGGCGAAGGCTCAGGTTTACGGCAAATTATTATTGGCGGCATTTTGTGAAACCTGGGCTAATAAAGCCCGTTTTCTCCCTCCACCAGGAAAGCTGAGTGCTGAAGAGGGAACCGAAAGAATCCGGTGGAGTCTGTGGAGGGAACAGGGGGTAATGCTGTCGATAGTAGTATATGCGCTGTTAACTTCGTTGCATCTCATGTTTTCAGCGCATACATTACAAGGACTTTCTTTAGCCTGCGCCGATTCCAAACGACGGAGGCGTCCGGCCCTGTTTCGTCCGTTACATCCCATCCCTAAATAAACGCATATGGGGATATCCCCGCGCCCCGCCGGGACCGGGCAGCGCCCCGCCGGGACCGGGCGGCGCCCCGGCGGGGGCGGCGCCCCCGGCAATCTTGCGGCGTCCGGCGTAAGCGGGATATACTCTGCCCATGTTAGACAAACTTACCCAGAAACTAACCGGCGCCCTTCGGTTTGTCTCCGGCAAATCCACCATTACGGAAAAAAATATCGATGATGCGGTAGACGCCATCAAGCTGGCCCTTCTGGAAGCGGATGTAAACCTGCGCGTGGTCCGCCGGTTCGTCAATTCTACGGTGGAAGAAGCCAAGGGCGAAAAGGTGCTGCGCTCGGTGGATCCGGGCCAGCAGTTTGTTACGATCGTCCACGATAAGCTCGTTGCGTTCCTGGGCGGCGGCGAGCCTGCGGGACTGCGCCTTAAGGGGCCGGATACCACATCGGTCATCCTGATGCTGGGCCTCCAGGGATCCGGAAAGACCACGACGTCCGCGAAGCTGGCCTTAAGGCTCAAGAAGGAAGGCCGCAAGCCCCTCCTGGTGGCTTGTGATCTGATCCGTCCTGCGGCGGTGGAGCAGCTTTCCATTCTGGGCGGGAAAATAGGCGTTCCGGTTTACAAAGCGGACGGCACGGGACTTGCGGCTGGCAGCGTGGGGGTCTACAAGGAAGCGCTGAACTACGCCCGGAAAAACCTCATCGATACCCTGATAGTGGACACCACAGGACGCCTTCAGATCGATGGGCCGATGATGGAGGAACTCTCCCGCCTTAAAGACGCGGCCCGGCCTGACGAGCTTCTCCTGGTGGCGGATGCCATGACCGGTCAGTCCGCTGCGGACATCGCCCGGACTTTTAACGAACAGATAGGCATTACCGGCGTCATCCTTACCAAGTTCGACTCCGATACCCGCGGCGGCGCGGCCCTCTCCCTCAAAACCGTTACCGGCAAGCCCCTCAAGTTCACCGGTACCGGCGAAAAGCCCGAAGACCTGGAGCCGTTCCACCCGGATCGCACGGCGGGCCGTATTTTAGGCATGGGAGACGTGGTAAGCCTGGTCGAAAAGGCACGGGAGGTCATCGATCAGCAGGAAGCCCTAAAGCTCCAAAAAAAGATGGAAAAAGAAAGCTTTACCCTGGAAGACTGGCTCTCCCAGCTCCGGACGGTAAAGAAGATGGGCTCCATCAAAGCAATGATGGAAATGATTCCCGGCATGGCCGCCCGGATCAACGAGGACGACATCGATAGGGAAGACTTTACGCATCAGGAAGCCATACTGTCCTCCATGACCCGGAAGGAGCGGGCCAACTACCTTATCATCGGCCCCTCCCGGCGTTCCCGCATAGCCCGCGGTTCCGGCACTTCCGTGGCGGAGGTAGCGCGGCTGCTCAAGAAGTTCGAGAAGATGCGCACGATGATGAAGAAGATGATGAAGATGGGCAAAAATCCCGCCCAGGCTCAGGCGATGATGGCGCGGCTGCAGGGGGGAAGGTAAAATGAAATACGCAAGAGGGGGATGCG
The DNA here is from genome assembly GCA_031278025.1 of Treponema sp. The sequence continues at coordinate 8,881 of JAITLF010000222.1, read as the reverse complement.
CATGAAAAGAATTACCGATGCGGTACACGCCGTTTCGCGGCCAGAGAAAGTGTTGCAGTTCGGCGAGGGCAATTTTTTACGGGCCTTTGCGGACTGGCAGATCGACATGCTCAATGAAAAAACGGATTTTAACGGCAGCGTGGTAATAGTCCAGCCCTTGGAACAGGGAATGGGGGACGTGATAAACGAGCAGAAGGGGCTTTATACCACCATACTGCGGGGGGTGCAAAAGGGCAAAACCGTTGAGGAATTCCGGGCGGTTACTTCCGTGAGCCGCTGCCTTAACCCCTTTACTCAATTCGGCGAGTACCTTCGCTGCGCGGAAAATCCCGATCTGCGTTTCCTGGTCTCCAACACCACGGAGGCGGGAATCGCCTATAACGCGGCGGACCGGCTTTCCGACCGGCCCCCGCAATCTTTTCCCGGCAAGGTAACCGCGTTTCTGTTCCGGCGGTTTGAACATTTTCAGGGGGATCCGGCCAGGGCGCTGGTATGCATCCCCTGCGAATTAATCGATAAGAATGGGGACAAGCTGAGGGAAATTGTTGAACGCTATGCCGAAGAATGGCGTTTGGGAACGGCCTTTCTCACCTGGCTTGGTTCCTGCGATTTCTGCAACAGCCTGGTAGACCGGATCGTGCCGGGGTATCCAACGGAAGAAGCCGCTTCCATCGGCGAAAGACTGGGTTACGAGGACAAGCTCCTGGTAGCGGCGGAAATCTTTCACCTGTGGGTCATCGAAACCCGCAGCGATTATTCCGGCGAACTCCCCTTTGCCCGTGCGGGGCTCAACGTGATTCAGACTAATGACATGAGTTTTTACCGCACCCGGAAGGTGCGTATCCTGAACGGCGCGCATACTTCCGGCGTTCTCGCCGCCTTCCTGTGCGGCCTTGATACGGTAGAACAGTGTATCAAAGACCCCCTGGTTGTTCAGATGATGAGGCGGGCGCTATTCGAGGAAATTATTCCCAGTATAGACGGCGACGCGGCGGAACTAACCCAATACGCCAGCGATGTGCTTGAACGTTTTGCCAATCCCTCCATTAAACACCGTATCCTTTCGATAGCGTTGAATTCGGTATCGAAATTCAAGACGCGGGTGCTTCCGTCCCTGACCGGGTACCTTGCAAAAAAAGGCGAACTGCCGCCGGTTTTGACCTTTTCCCTGGCGGCCCTTATTGCCTTTTACAAGGGCGGGAACCTGGCCGGACGGGAAATGACCGGGAGCAGAAACGGTGAAGCCTATCCGATTCAGGATGATGAAGCGGTACTGAAACGATTCGCCGGTCTGTATGCCGAAGCCGGGGAATCTCCGGATCACGGGAAGGTACGAAAAATCGTCAACGCCGTGCTTTCTTCCGCGGACTGGTGGGGGGAGGACCTGCGCGCGTATTCCGGACTTGAAGACGCGGTAAGCGGATGCCTTGCGGACATCCTGACGGAGGGCGCCCGCTCCGCTATTGAGCGGCTGGCGGTAAAATCCTAAGCGGGAGTAGCGGCGATGAAAGATCCGGCGGAGATTGTACGCATCCACGAAGACGACAATGTGGCGGTGGCGATCCGCCCGCTCAAAAAGGGCGGGCGTCTGGAAGCAGCGGGCTTCATCATCTTAGAGATTCAGGAGGATATTCCTGCCGGGCATAAAATCGCCCTGAAGCCCATTGCCTCAGGCGAGCGGGTACTCAAATACGGCTGCGCGATAGGAGCGGCTTCTCAGGCGATTCAGGCAGGCGCATGGGTCCACACCCATAATCTGCGCACCCTGCTTTCCGAAAATCCGCGGTATTGCTACCGTCCGCATGAAAAAACTATCCCCGGCGGCGCTTCCTGGCCTGCGGCTTTACCGGAGATACCGGCGTTCAGGCGTCCTGACGGGCAGGTAGGGATCCGTAACGAGCTATGGATCATCCCGACGGTGGGATGCGTAAACCGCACCGCCTGGGCCCTGGCCCGCTGGGGGGAAGCGGAATTCGCCGGGATGGGTATAGATGGCGTGTACGCCTGGCCCCACCCCTACGGCTGTTCCCAGATGGGGGAAGACCACGAGGCCACCCGCACTATCCTGGCGGATCTGGCAAAGCACCCAAACGCCGGAGGGGTACTGATACTGTCCCTGGGGTGTGAAAACAACACGATTGCCGCTTTTAAGGAGGCCTTGGGTCCCTATGCGGGGGACCGGGACCGTCTCGCCTTCCTCGTTACCCAGGAAACGGAGGACGAGATTGCCGAAGGCCGGCGGCTCCTTACCGCCCTGGCCGCCCATACGGGAAAGGCTAAACGGGAACCGGCGGGGTTTTCTGACCTCATCGTTGGGATGAAATGCGGCGGTTCCGACGGGTTTTCCGGCATTACCGCCAACGCACTGACAGGAAAAGTGTGCGATGTTCTCTCCGGCGCGGGGGCGTCGGTCATCCTGACCGAAGTGCCGGAAATGTTCGGCGCGGAACAGATGCTCATGGACCGTTGCGCAAGCCGAGAACTTTTTGATAAGACGGTTTCACTCATTGACGACTTCAAGGAGTATTACCGTTCCCATAATCAGGCGGTCTACGAGAATCCTTCGCCGGGGAACAAGGCGGGGGGCATCACCACGCTGGAAGAAAAGTCCTGCGGCTGCGTGCAGAAGGGCGGCAAGGCCCTGGTCCGGGGGGTGTACCGGTACGGGGACCGCGTTCCCCACGGACACGGAAAGGGACTGGTCCTGCTTGAAGGGCCGGGGAACGACATCGTATCAACTACCGCCATGACCGCCGCCGGAGCGCAGATCATCCTGTTTACTACGGGACGGGGTACGCCCGTGGGAGCGCCGGTCCCGACGATTAAGATCGCCAGTAATACCGATCTTGCGCGGAAGAAGGCCGGGTGGATCGATTTTGATGCCGGCGCCGTCCTGGAATCCGGTACGGAGGTTTTGTGTCCCCGGCTGCTGCGGTTAATCGCTGATGTCGCGTCGGGGTGTAAAACAACAAAAAACGAATTAAACGGGTATCGTGAAATAGCAATTTTTAAAAACGGGGTAACCCTTTAATTTTTTTATTTTGAGGAGGCAGAGTATGAATCTAAACGGTAAAGCTTTTATGGACCAGGATTTTTTGCTGGAAACCGCGGCGGCCAAAGCTTTATATCACGGCGGGGCGGCAGGCGTGCCTATCTATGATTTTCATTGCCATCTTATCCCGTCTCAAATCGCGGAGAACAGGCGGTTTGCCAATCTTACCGAGGTCTGGCTTGGGGGGGATCATTACAAGTGGCGCATGATGCGCGCCCTGGGCTTTGACGAGTCCTTGATAACCGGCGATGCCCCGGCGTACGAAAAATTTCTCGCCTGGGCGCGGACCGTGGAGGACCTGATAGGGAATCCCCTCTATCATTGGACCCACCTGGAATTACAGCGGTACTTCAATATTTATGATCCGCTTACCGAAAAGAGCGCCCCGGAGATTTGGGAAAAAGCCAACGCCCTGCTCCAAACGCCGGAATTATCCGTCAAGGGCATTTTTGAAAAATTTAACGTCTATGCCGTAGGCACGACGGATGATCCCGTTGATTCCCTGGAATATCACGCGGCAATAGCCGGGGGCAAGGCGCCTATCGGCAGTATTACTACCAAGGTGATCCCTTCGTTCAGGCCGGATAAGGCCCTGAACATCAATCTTCCCGGATTTGCCGCGTATATCAAAACCCTTGCCGGGTCAAGCGGCGTTGCCATCAATTCTGTCGCCGGCGTATTGGCGGCCCTGGAAAACCGGCTGGACTTCTTTGTTGCCTGCGGCTGCCGCGCATCGGATCACGCCCTTGAATATCCGCCCTGTGTTGTCGCTCCTGATGAGGAAATCGAGAAAACCTTTCAGGATGCCCTGGAAGGAAAGCCGGTTTCCCAGAAAGCGGCGGATGCCTATAAGACGAAGGTCCTTCGCGCCCTGGCAGGATTCTACGCGAAGCGGGACATCGTCATGCAGCTTCACCTGGCGGCTATCCGTAACTTCAATGGGCGGATGGTTAAACAGATAGGGCCGGATACGGGCTACGACGGGGTGCATGATCGTGAACAAAGTGCGAACCTGGCCGGCCTGCTTGACCTCATGGAATCTTCCGGCGTTCAGCCTGTTCTGCCGAAAACCATTCTGTATACGTTGAATCCAAAGGACTACTATCCGCTGGCGACGATCATGGGCGGTTTTCAGGACAACTACAGCAGGGCGGAAAACAGGCCGGGCATACGGGGCAAGATGCAGCTCGGATCGGGCTGGTGGTTCTGCGATCACCGGGACGGCATGGAAGAACAACTGCGCGTGCTGGCCAACCTGGGCGTACTGCCCGCCTTTGTGGGGATGCTCACGGATTCCCGTAGTTTTCTTTCCTATCCCCGGCACGAATATTTCCGCCGCATACTCTGCAACCTTATCGGCACGTGGGTTGAAAACGGCGAGTATCCCTACGATGAGGATAAACTGCTGGAAATAGTACGGAATATCGCGTTTGGAAATGCGGAGGAATATTTCGGCTAAGAGCCTGCTGCGCTTCGCGCATAAAAGGGGGATGCAGTGACGGTTAAGCGCGGATTTCCGTCTATAGTGTTACTGTTATTCTTTTTCGGTTTGGCGGCTTTTACCGCGTGTCAGAAGCGGGAAAAACCGAAAGAAGGCGGGGTTTCTGTGGACCACGAAGGCATCATCCTCGGGTTTTCCCAGATAGGGGCGGAGAGCGCGTGGAGGACCTGTAATACCCGGTCCGTACAAGAGGCGGCGGAAGAGGCGGGAATACAACTTCTGTTTTCCAATGCGGAACAGAAACAGGAAAACCAGATCAAGGCCATCAGGTCTTTCATCGCCTATCAGGTGGACGTGATAGCGTTTGTACCCATCGTGTATACCGGATGGGGCAATGTACTGCGGGAAGCGAAAGAGGCGGGAATACCGGTACTGGTAACAGATCGCAAGATCGATATTCAGGATGAAAGTCTCTGCGCCGGGTTTATTGGAACCGACAGTGTCCAGGAGGGCCGGGCGGCGGCGGAATTCCTTTTAAAAAAATTTGAAACCCTTCCTCCCGGCGGACCCGTCCGTATTGTTGAACTGAGCGGCACCGTTCATTCATCGGCGGCCATCGGCAGGGCCCAGGGGTTTAGGGAAGTCCTTAAAAGTCATCCCCGGTTCGAGATCATCTACAGCGAGTCCGGGGATTTTATGCGATCCAAGGGCTTAGAACTCATGCGTTCTGTTTTACAAACTTTTACGCAGATAGACGTTATCTTTTCCCACAACGACGGCATGACCTTGGGAGTTTTGGATGCCATGAAGGAAAAGAACCTTAAACCCGGGACAGACATCATCATTGTTACGGTGGACGCGGAACAGGCGGCCATTGACGCCCTGAAGCGGGGGGAGATAAACTGCGTCATCGAATGCAATCCCAAGCAGGGTCCGGGCATCATGGAACTGGCGCGAAAGCTTGCCAAAGGGGAACCCATTCCCCGTCAAATTCATGTGGAAGAAGAAGTTTTCTATGAATGGGACGACTTATCCGGTCTTCCGCCACGGGGCTACTGAAAACGGGGAATTATGACGCCGGGCATACAAGCGCTTACAATTACCAAACGGCTTAATTCGCTTATTACCGGGCTTGGCATCAAGAAAACCATCAAGACTTCCCACATCGTCATTATCACTATCATGCTCATTCCCCTGTTACTGAGCGTGATCGTTGCCGTATACAATACCTACAGTTACGACCGGCTTATTACCAATGTCAGCAAGACCAGGCAGCTCACCCAAATCGTCAAAACCGATGTTTCCAATGAACTGTGGGACATTGTAGCGGGAAACAAACTTTTTTCCGCGGGAAAACAGTACGAAATCATCCAAAATATCAATGACCGGCTGCGGGACATCATGAGTACCGCCACGGTCAGGGAAAACCGCAGCCTTCTGGAAGTGGCGGGCCGGGCCGTGAATACGCTTACCCGCTATGTGGACCGCCTGGGTTTCCAGATGGACTATTCCTTTCCGGTGATCGATAACGAAAAGATACTGGATGAAATCCGGGGAACCGCCCTGCTGGTATCGGAGATCCTCCAGGATTTTATCGCCCTGGAGATAGATTCCGCGGCGGCGGAAAACGAAGCCATCAAGGAGCGGGCCTTCATCATCGGCATCATAGAACTGGCAACGATACTGTTCGTTACCGCCTTTTCCGTTACCGTTCAGGTATTGGTGGCCTCCGCCGTGGACAAGTCCACCGGCGCCCTGGTCTCCCTGTCGGGGCGCATTGCCGAAGGAGACTTGGATGCCAGGGCGGAAGCCCCGACCGTAAAAGAGCTGGCCGCCTTGACCGAGGACCTGAATACCATGGCGGGCAAAATTAAAAACCTGGTGGAGGCGAATATACGGGAGCAGCGGAACCGGCAGAAATCGGAAATGAAAGCCCTCCAAGCCCAGATAACCCCGCACTTTTTGTACAATACCCTGGATTCTATCGTCTGGCTTGCCGAAGGGAATCATTATGAAGAAGTGATCTCCATAACACGGGCGCTCTCGAATTTCTTCCGTATCGCCTTAAACCGGGGCAGTGAATGGGTCAGCGTTCAGGATGAATTCAAGCATATTGAAAGTTATCTTATCATTCAAAAGATACGCTACCGGGATATTCTGGATTATACGATTTATTACGAACCGGCAATGGCGGGAAAAATCATCCTTAAACTCATGCTTCAGCCCCTGGTGGAAAATGCCCTTTACCACGGCATAAAAAACAAACGAGGCCGGGGCCGCATCTTGGTCCGGGGCTGGCTGGAAGGGGGGTATCTGTGCTTCAGCGCGGAGGATAACGGTATAGGCATGACGGAGGAACAGCTTGAAGAAATCCGCCGGCAGCGGGAGAGCGCCTCTCCGCCTGAAACATCCCGGTCCGGATACGGTTTCTACAACGTTGGCAGACGGCTGGAACTCTACTACAACCGTAAAGATCTCCTGGATATAGCAAGCATCTACCGGGAAGGAACAACCGTAACGCTCCGTATCCCCGAGGCGGCGCCGAATGTATAAAGTATTTCTGGTAGAAGACGAAATCGTGGTCCGGGAGGGCATACGGAACAACATCCCCTGGGATGAAACCCCGTATACCCTTGCGGGGGAAGCGCCGGATGGGGAAATAGCTCTTTCCATGATACAGGACCTCAAGCCTGACATCCTCATCACCGACATTCGTATGCCTTTTATGGACGGCCTTGCGCTTTCGCGTATAGTCAAAAAGACGCTCCCCTGGATAAAGATACTCATCCTCTCCGGCCACGATGAATTTGAATACGCACGGGAGGCTATTTCCATCGGCGTGGAAGAATATCTTTTGAAGCCCCTGTCTTCCCGCGACATGCTCACGGCCCTGGATAAGATAGCCCGGCGTATAGACGAAGAGAAAGAAAAAGTGCTCAACATGGAACATCTGAGGCGGCAGGTTTTGTCCCACGCGGATATACTGCGGGAACGGTGGCTGCAGGATTTTGTAAGCGGCAAGATCCCGGCGGCGGAGGCCATTGAAAAGGGACGGGAATTGGGGATAGGCGATCTCCTGGCCCGCTCGTATACCGTTGCGGTCGTCGTAGTTGTACCCCCGGAGGGCGCCGGCGCAAAGCTCCTTCCGGTTAAATCCATCATCCGTTCCATCATTGATACCTATCCTAACGTTATCTTTTTCCAAAAAGATGAAAAAAAACATATCCTGCTCATCAAAGAAGGGGCGGACGCGGTTTCCGCCAATTCCGTAGAAGACGCTGTCTATGCCATAGCCCAGGCCGTCAAGTACGAGGTGGAACGGAATACGGCCTGTAAAATCGCCGTGGGCATAGGCCCCGCCGCAAGCCGCCTGGGAGAGGTAAGCAAGTCCTATTTCCGGGCCGAACAGATCGCCTGCCATCAGGCCGCGCTGGGTCGTATGCAAATAGCGGACAGCGCCGCCATCCCCGCCGGGGAAGACATGGTTGACAAGGCCGGGCGGCTCACCCTGGACGGGGACGTGCTGCTTGCGAAATTCCGGTATGCATCGAAAAAAGACATAGACGCCCTCATCAGGGAATACACCGGGCCGCTGCGGGACAACGGGGAGGAAAACTCCTTCCTGGAATACTTTATCCTTGGGGAAATCGTTGTCGCCGCGTCGAAGATTGTGGAAGAACTGAACGGGGACATTAAAACGGTTCTTCCCTTTGGTTTGGGCCAGGCCGAATTACAGGAGATCACCAGTTCCCGTGATATTTTTTACGGGAAGCTCAGGGACCTCTTTACGGCGGTCATTGAATTCAGGGATTCCCGTGTGGAAGGCCGCTACCAGTCGGTGATCCTCAAGGCCAGGGAGTACATAGACGGCCATTACCGGGACCAGAACATCTCCCTGCCTACCGTGGCCGGCCATGTGGGGATAAGCCCCAATCATCTGAGCACGGTGTTTTCCCAGGAAACGGGCGAGAATTTTATCGAGTACCTTACCCGCGTACGGATTGAACGGGCAAAACATCTGCTTTCCGCCACCAGCATGAAAAGCGCCGACATCGCCGTTGAAACGGGCTTCAACGATCCCCACTATTTCAGTTTCATCTTCAAGAAGAATACCGGGCTGTCCCCGCGGGAGTACCGGAGCGGGAAGAAATAGGAACCACGGGGGGAAGCCGCGCAGGACCTGAGCATACCCCCGGCTCCTCCGCCGGCCACAGGAGCCGCCGAAACGTTCCCAGCCGCCTTTGCGGTTCATAAAGGCGCCTTTGCGGATCATAAAGGCGCCTTTGCGACTCATAAAGGCGCCTTTGCGGAGTAGAACTTTTCCAGCCGGCGGTACGACTTTTCCTGCCGGCGATACAACTTTTCCAGCCGGCGGTAAAATTTTTCCA
>JAITLF010000083.1 GCA_031278025.1 Treponema sp. | reverse complement strand
TGGGGACAGACCCCCTTTTAAGTAAACACACATGATATTCGGTCCGGTCCTTTTCCATTTCCGCGATAGCCGGAGGCGTCTGCCCCTCCCGGCCCGGGACCGGGGTGGAAATGTTCGCCTGCTGAAATTTTGTTACCCTCATAAAATTTTATTAGTTCCGGTAAACTCTATTGACAAAAAAGTTAGCGGGTGCTATCTTTACTTCGATGTTGCTATCACCTAACAAGGAGACTGAAATTGCGTAAAAAACCGGTACGGTCCGTTTTGATTTTTGTCCTTGCCTCCCTGGTATTTTCCCCGGTTTTTGCCGACGCCGGGTACTGGGAAGGGGCGGAACGGGAAATGCGCCTTGTCCTGAGCGAGGCGTACTACCGCTTTGTGGCCGGGGATATCGAGGGAGCCCGGGCGCTGGTAGACAGGGCATACGCCGAACACTACCGGGGGGATTTTGAGCGGAATGTCCGGACCCTTATTTCCGACGCGCGGGCGGGAAACATAGACGAGTGGTTTGACTATGTCAAAACTTCCCTGGGGGCCGGTAAGTCCCAGCAGGAGATGCGGGAGGACTTTAACCAGCTTAACCACCTGCTCTCGGTAACCGCGCGGCGGCTTGACGGGAAAGAGGAACCGGTCGCGGCAACGCGGAACTGGGCAAAAACCGCCGGCGAGATGGCCGCGGTTCTGGACAAGGCCAACACCCTCTATGTTTCGGGGGATCCGCAGGGCGCGAAGGATCAGGTGGATGTGGCCTATTTCCAGTTCTACGAAAAAGTCGGGTTCGAAAGAGTCACCCTGAGCCGGATTTCCGGCGCCCGGGCGGCCCAGGTGGAATACCAGTTCAGCGCCATAAAAAGGGCCATAAATGAACAGAAGTCCCGGGAGGAAGTCAAGGCGGCCCTGGATACCCTGGCAACCTGGCTGCAGGAGGATGCCGTCCTGCTTGACGGCAGGGAGGAGAACGCCGTCGTGGTTTTCCTCGAATCCCTCCTCATCATAGTCCGGGAAGGCTTCGAGGCCATCATTATCGTAGGGGCGATCATCGCCTACCTCCTTAAAAGTGGCAACAAAAAAGGCGTCCGCCCGGTGTATTGGGGTTCCCTCATCGCCCTGGGGGTAAGCGTCATCATGGCCTGGATACTGAACCGGATCACCAGCGTCGCCGGGGGGCAGAACCAGGAAATTATCGAAGGGGCCACCATGCTGCTGGCGGTAGTCGTGCTGTTCTACGTGAGTAACTGGATGGTTTCCAAGGCCGAGGCGGAAGCCTGGGCCGGTTATATCGAAGGCAAGGTACAATCGTCGATTAGCCGGGGGAGTATGTTTTCCCTGGCCTTTGCCGCCTTCCTCGCGGTGTTCCGGGAGGGGGCCGAAACGATCCTCTTTTATCAGGCGCTCCTGGCCAGCACCGAATCTTATATCAACATGATCTGGCTGGGGCTCGGCATCGGCCTGGTGGCGCTGGTTATCATCTATATATTGATCCGGGTTTTAAGCATCCGCCTTCCCCTAAAGCCCTTCTTCCTGGGAACGAGTATCCTGCTCTTTGTCATGTCCATTACCTTTGTGGGCAACGGCGTCAAGGAACTCCAGGAGGGGAACGTTATCCCGGTTACTCCGGTTTCGGGGGTTGCTTCGGTGGATATTCTGGGGATATATCCCACCCTGGAAACCCTTATTCCCCAGTTTGTGCTGCTGGTGATTACCGTCGCCACCTTCGTTATCCAGCTGCGGCGGGCGAAAAACGCGAAGGACGCGGCGGCGGCAAAAGCGGCGTAAAGGCGTTAGCCTCCGGGGGCGTTACGGGGGCGGTTTTATATGTGGTATTAACTCAGGTCCTGGACCATGAGAACAAATTTATAAGGAGTAGTACAATGAAAATCAGAAATCTGATGGTACTTCTTTTGATTGCGGTATGCGCTTCCGCGGCTTTTGCCGGCGGCGGCAAGCAGGCCGGAACCCGGCCCGAAAGCACGGTGGCTCCCGGCGAGGAAGCGGGTTTTATCGAATACCCCCTGGGCGATGATTTCGTGCTGGGCCCCCTCAACGTGGCGGGGGTTTACTTCCAGCCCGTGGACATGCTTCCCGCCGCCGCGGGGCTTCCGGCGTCCCAGGCGGACATGCACCTGGAAGCGGACATTTCCGCGGCTGAAAATGACCTCGGTTACGGGGTGGGGGACTTCGTGCCCAACCTGACGGTCCTGTACGAGATCACCAAGTCCACCGGGGAAAAGGCGGATGGCACCTTTATGCCCATGAACGCCAGCGACGGCCCCCACTACGGCGCCAACGTTAAATTGCCCGGCGGCGGGGCGGGGACCTACACGGTAAAGTTCCTCATCCAAAACCCCGAAGCCCAGGGTTATGTACTCCATGTGGATTCGGAAACCGGCGTCCCCGGCAGGTTCTGGGGCGCTCCCCTGGTGGCGGAGTGGACGGTAGACTACGCCGGCCCGGCCTGGTAGAAAAAAGGTAGGTTTGAAGGACGGGGTATCGCACTCCGTCCTTCTTAATCTTAAAGAAAGGAAGAAATGCTCAGATATCTCGTACAGGTAGTTCAAAATTTGCTGGCAACGGGGATACTTGCGGCTTTGCTGTTTGCCGCCCTTTATCGCGGAGAAGACACGGGGGAGGCGGCCCGCAAGGGAAAAAAACGGGCCCTTTGGGGTTGCGCCGCAGGCGCGGGCGCGGCTTTGGTTCTTACGGTTCTCCGCCGGACCACCGCCCTTATCAGCCGGGGTGTTTTTAACCTCTGGATTTTATCTTTTGCTATTGTATTTGGCATTCTCCATATCCTCTTTCAGTGGGGATTATTACAAAAACCGTTACGGAAAATCCCTTTCCTGAAAAACCGGCCTTCCCTGGCCGGGACCATTCCCGATTATACGGCCGCCCTGCTCCTCGCGGCCCTGTTGTTCTACGCCCTGCCCACCATTTTTCTCTACCCCACGGAATTTGCCCTGGCCGGGGAGAGCGTATTTACCACCGATTTTCTCTTTAAGTTTATCGGTTTCGCGGCGGGATTATTGGTGGTCGTCCTTAGCGCGCTGACCCTCTATAAAACCGGCAGGGCAATGCCGGAACCGCTTTTGAGGGCGCTTCTTGCCGCGGCCCTCCTGATTAATATCTGCAATCAACTGGTCGTCATCGTACAGTTCCTCCTGGCCCGGCGCATTATCCCCATGATACGCTGGCTTTTCAGAATTATCGTCGCGGCGTCCAATTACAATTTTGTTTTTCTTTATGTCCTTATGGGGCTTGGCTTCTTGTTGCCCCTTACGGTTTTTATTCAAAGTTTCAGGGCCCTGCCGGTTTGCAACAATCCCGCGGAACGCCGGAAGTTCCGTTTTTCCCGGCGGATAAACCGGCGCTGTTGCCTGACCGTCGCGGCGGGATTCGCCCTTTCGGTTTTTCTCTTTACCTTTGTTAAAAGTTATATTGAGCGGGGAGTTGTGCTTTCCCCGGCGGAACCCATGACCCTGGCGGGGGAGGAGATCCTCATCCCCATTACCCAGGTGGAGGACGGTCACCTGCACCGTTTTGTGTATACCGCTTCGGACAATACCGAAGTGCGGTTTATCGTTATCAAGAAAAACGCGGTTGCCTACGGGGTGGGGCTTGACGCCTGCGACATCTGCGGCCCCACGGGTTACTACGAGCGGAAAGACGAGGTTATCTGCCGGCTCTGCGATGTGGTGATGAACATATCCACCATCGGCTTTGCGGGGGGCTGCAATCCGGTTCCCCTGGCATACAACTTGCGGAGCGGGTCCATGATAATAGAAACAGCCAACCTGGAAAACGAAAAAACCAGGTTTAAATAAGGAAACGGCAATGTTTTGGAGAATGGTACGGGGGGCCCTTTTCAGGCAAAGGGGAAAGATGCTGATGGTAGCCTTTACCATTGCCCTGGGCGCGTCTCTGGCTACGGCCATGCTGAACGTGATGCTCGACGTGGGGGACAAGGTAAACCAGGAGCTAAAAACCTACGGGGCCAATATCAACGTGCTTCCCCGGGGGGCTTCCCTTCTGGACGATCTCTACGGGGTAAGCGAAGGTTCCGGGGTGTCGGACAAGTATCTAAAAGAGGAAGAACTGGGAAACATAAAAACCATTTTTTGGGCTTTTAATATAGTTGATTTTACCCCCTACCTTAACGCCCGGGCCCGCCTTATTTCCGCGCCCGCCGGGACGGGCGAAGTAAAACTTGTCGGTACCTGGTTTAGCCATCATCTGGAACTGCCCACCGGGGAGACTCTGGATACGGGGATGCGGAATCTTAAAAGCTGGTGGGACATACAGGGCCGCTGGCTCACCGACGGCGATACCGGCGCGGTCATGGCCGGAGAAGCGGCGGCGGCGAAGTACGGCCTTAAACTGGGGGATACCGTGGTTTTCCGGGCCGGGGCGGAAAGCCGGGAATTTACCCTGGAGGGAATCTTCAGCGCGGGCGGCGATGAGGACGGGGACTTTTACCTTCCCCTCGCGAGTGTGCAGGACCTGGCGAAGAGGCCCGGCCTGGTAAACCGGGTGGAGGTGAGCGCCCTCACCACCCCGGACAACGAGCTTTCCCGCAGGGCGGCGCAGGACCCCCGGACCCTTTCCATCAAGGAATGGGAAACCTGGTACTGTACCGCTTATGTAAGCGCCATCTGTTACCAGATCGACGAGGTGATAACGGACGCGGTTTCCAAACCCATCAGGCAGGTGGCGGAATCCGAAGGAGCCATTCTGGAAAAGACCCGGCTCCTCATGCTCCTTATAACCGTTTTAAGTTTGGCCGGTTCCGCCCTGGGGATCTCCAACCTGGTTACCGCCAGCGTGATGGAACGTGCCGCCGAGATAGGGCTGCTTAAAGCGGTGGGGGCCTTTGACGCGCCCATCTCCGCCCTGGTACTCACGGAAATTATCATCACCGGCATTCTGGGGGGAACGGCGGGTTACTTCGCGGGCCTGGGTTTTGCCCAGATAATCGGCCAGTCGGTTTTCGGATCCGCCATCAACATCAAGCCCATGGTGATTCCCCTGGTAGCGGTGCTGGTGTTTCTGGTAACCATGGCCGGAAGCATCCCCTCCATCCGGCTCCTCCTCTCCCTGCGCCCCGCGGAGGTGCTGCATGGCAGGTAAGGGACTGACATGAACAGGCAGCGCTTTTATGTAAAGATGGTGGTCAGTTCCCTGCTCCGCCGCCGTTCCCGAATGATCGTGGCGCTCCTCGCGGTGGCCATCGGCGCCGTCATCCTTTCGGGGCTTATCACCATTTACTACGACATACCCCGGCAGATGGGCCAGGAGTTCCGCTCCTACGGGACAAATTTCGTGATGGTCCCCTCGGGGAGCGACGCCGTTATGGACATGGAACGGGTTGAAGCCGCCCTGGCCATTCTTCCCGGGGGGGACCTTATCGGCGCGGCCCCCTACCGCTATCAGATGGCAAAGATCAACGAGCAGCCGTTTATGGCCGCCGGAACAAATTTGGCGGAGGCACGGAAAACAAGCCCCTACTGGTTTGTCTCGGGCCGCTGGCCCGAAGCCGCCGGCGAAGCCCTGATCGGCCAGGCAGTGGCGGACACCATCCGGCTCCTGCCCGGAAGCCCCTTCACCCTTACCGGAACCGGCCCCTCCGGCGAGGCCTTTAGCCGGAACTTTACCGTTTCGGGCGTCATGCAGTCCGGCGGTACCGAGGAAGCCTTCATTTTCATGTCCCTGGAAGATTTTGAACGCATGACGGGGGAAGGCGGGACAATCGACGTGGTGGAGTGCAGCGTCTCCGCCCCTGCCGGCGCCCTGGAGGCCCTCGCCGCGAGGATAGGCGCGGAAGTTCCGGAGGTAAGCCCCCGCCTGGTAAAGCGGGTAACCGAATCGGAGGGGGCCGTTCTCACCAAGTTGCAGGCCCTGGTGTACCTGGTAACGGTCATCGTCCTCCTCCTCATCATGATCTGCGTAGCCACCACCATGATGGCGGTCGTGGCGGAGCGGCGGCGGGAAATAGGGCTCCGAAAGGCCCTGGGGGCGGCGAACACGAGCCTTGTGGCGGAATTTTTGGGAGAGGGTATCTTCCTCGGCGGTCTCGGGGGCCTTTTGGGGGCCGTCTTCGGCTTTGTCTTTGCCCAGGGGGTAGCCTTTAGCGTATTCAACCGGTCCGTCACCTTTCTGCCCCTGCTTTTGCCGGTCACCGTGACGGCGTCGATCATCGTTACCGGAATCGCCTGCATCATCCCGGTACGGAACGCCACCGAGGTTGACCCGGCCATTGTTTTGCGGGGAGAGTAAGAGGGAAGGGGGGAAGTCTCCCCCCTGCGCCGCACACGGTTGCGGCGCGCCCCCCTCCGCGGGGGACACCCCCGCGACGCCCCCTGGGGACAGGCCCCTCGACGCTGCCGGTGGTGCAATGTCTCCTTGGGGACAGGCCCCACAGAGTTTCCGGTTCGGCGGTGTAACGCCCCCCTGGGGACAGGCCCCGCAGGGTTTCGGGTTTGGCGGCGCAACGTCCCCCTGGGGTCAGACCCCGGCAGCGTGCCCGGCCACCGGCGGTGCAACGCCCCCCTGGGGACAGGCCCCGCAGGACTTCCGGTTCGGCGGCGCAATGCCCCCCTTGGGGACAGGCCCCGCGATACCTCCGGCTGCCGGTGGCGTAACGCCCCCTTGGGGACAGACCCCGCAGGCTTCTGGTTCGGCGATGTAAGTCCCCTTGGGGACAGGCCCCGGCAGGGTTTCCGGTTCGGTGGCGGTGCAACGCCCCTTGGGGGACAGGCCCCGGTGGCGCAATGCCCCCTTGGAGACAGACCCCGCAGGGTTTCCGGTTCGGCGGCGCAATGTCCCCCTTGGGGACAGACCCCACAGGGCTTTCGGTTCGCTGGCGCAACGCCCCCCTGAGATCTGACGAGCACACGAAAGATCACCCGTCACCCAAAAGAACAACGGGTACAGGCCCCGGCAGTGT
>JAITLF010000046.1 GCA_031278025.1 Treponema sp. | reverse complement strand
CCATGATGAGCATAAAACTTATCGACCCTACCCGCTGATTAATACCGCTTCCGGCAATAACAAAATCACCGTAGCTTGCCGCAACCCGGTTTCTAAAGACCAAACAGACCGTCATGGCGATGTTTGAAAGCGCTGCGGGAATACCTATCTTTAGAATTTCCGCATAAAGGCGGCTAGTTGGCTTAAAATCCCTGGGGTCTATCGACAAAACCGAACGACGAGAGGTAAAATGGAGACAGTAGTAAAATACCGACGCAACTGTTCCGATGACCGTGGCCCATGCCGCGCCGGCAACGCCCCAGTCCAGCGCAAGAATGAACACAGGGTCAAGGATAACGTTGAGAACAATTCCGATAAGCATGCCCTGCGTTGCTTTGCCGGTTGCCCCCTCGCTTCGCATTTGACCGGAAAGCGAAATATTGAGGAGCGATACCGCGATAAACATGCTAATGATGGAAAAATAGCTGTCCGCATAAGGAAATGTTACCTCGCTTGCTCCACTGACGTGTAAAAAGGGTTTTCTGAAAAGGAACAGTGCGCCCGTAAGTAAAAGCCCCATACCGAAAGTCGTCCAAAATGCCACCGAAGAGGTTTGTTTTGCTTCCTTGCCCCGCCGCGCTCCAAGAAGCCGTGAAATGTAGCTTGATGCCCCCACGCCGAAAATGTTACCTATTCCCTGGGAAACCATGAAAAGCGGCATTGCCAGCGAAATTCCCGCCACCATATTCGGGTCTCCGGTTTGTCCTATAAAGAAGGTATCGGTCATATTGTAGACCATTTGGGCAATCATTGCCAGCATCATAGGCAAAGCAAGTCTGAGAATCGCCAGGGACGGGCATTCCTGTTCCATAAGCGCGATGCTGCCGTTGTTCATTGTAACTCCTTAAATGTAGATAGTTGATTATTAAGATATTAACTTTATAGATAACGGTCAAGTCCTATAGCAGAAATGTTCGCCATGTTTTGTGGGAGACTTTTGGAGGGTAAGGGGGACGGCTGCCAGAAGCCGTTTTTGGGGATTTTATCTTCTTGGTATGCTCCGGGTGATTGCGACGGTTTTGCAGTTCTGTTATGCTACGCGGGCCTCTTACAACTTATTATATTTCTTATTTTCAAACTCTACTGCCATTTTATATATTTCATCTCTGTCTCCTTCTGTCCGTATAAAATCAATTTGATTGATTATTTTAATTCCCAGTAATTTTTTTATTTGTTAAGCCTTTATCAGGTGTTATAAAATATTCACATTGGGTTTCTATCCGTACTTCTGCGCATGATATATGTAAAGCATCATTTGGTCGTATTTTGTTTTGTTCAATCTGTTTGCCCCCTTTTATCCTGGCCCCTTGCCGTATAACGGGTTGACAACGGTAAGGAAATCCTTCCCGGATGGGGGATCACCATCAGAGTTCGTATGGTCATTATAGCTCTTTCGAATCCAACAGTATCGTTACCGGGCCGTCGTTGACATAGGCCACGTCCATGTGAGCCTGGAATACCCCGCTTTCACATATAAGCCCTGCTTTCCTGATCCGCTCCATGAAGTATTCATAGAGGGCCTTTGCGGTTTCGCCGTCCGCCGCGTTACCGTAATACGGACGCCTGCCTTTCCGGGCATCCGCCAGGAGGGTGAACTGGGAAACCGCGAGAACGCCGCCCCCAGTGTCCTTGACAGAAAGGTTCATCTTCCCCTCCCCGTCCTCAAAAATCCGGAGAACCGCGATTTTTTCCGCCAGGCGGCGGGCATCTTCTTCGGTATCGCCGCGGGCAACCCCCAGGTAAACCAGGAGGCCCCGGTCTATATGACCGCTTACACGGACGGAGGTCCCCGCCCCGCCTTCTCCGTCCGCTATCGCGCCCGCTGCTGCGCCCGCTATCGCGCCCGCTACCGTTACCGAGGCGTTCTTTACCCGCTGAATCACCGCTTTCATGGACCCTCCCCGGCGTTTTCCGCTGCGGGCGGCTGGAGTAACCCGGTTTGCTGGATCGCCGTTCCATCCAGGCGTATATCTATGCCCGCGGGATTTGCTACCGGGACGATCCGGGCAAGAACCTTTAAGGGGAGTTCCGGGTTCACCGGTATGGCGGCGCCAAACTCCACCCGGACCTGGCCTTCCAGCGTGGTCCGGGTATCGTACCCCACCAAAAAGGTAAAGACCGTGCTGTTTTGGAGTATTTCCAGATTGGCGGCCATACCCTTCCAGATTACGTAGCAATCCCGATACAGGGGAGGATCCCGCATCACCTCCGCATACTTAAAACTGTTCTTTTCCGATAGCGTGTCGAAACCGGGCGGTTTGGTGTAGGAAAAAAGAAGCCGGGCCTTGTTCTTTATCCCCTCAGGGGCGTTGGATTCCAGGATACGATTCAGGGTAACTTTGGCCTCCTCGTCCCGGTAACCGGCAAACAGCTTCCTGGCTTCGGCATAGGCATCCAGAACCTGATCCCTGGTAAGAATATACCGGTAACTCCCGTCTATTTGAAACGGAGCGTCCCGTTCTTCCCGTTCCAGGACGGCGGCGGCAAAGCCCTCACGTTCGACCCGCGGTTTGAAGGGCTTTATCAGGTTAAACCGGAAGAGTACGGCCGCCATCCCCCCCGCCGCAAACAGGACGCACAGGGGAAGGAAGAGGCGGTTTGAAGTCAGGGACAGCTTGGGGACCGGGGGATAGAGCTGGGGCAGCTTGCCGGAATCTACCCAGATCGTTATCTTTTCGGGACCCCCGTTTTTCTTAATCACTTTAAGGGCTTTTTTGGCGATTTTGTTATTGGGGTCCAGGTCCTGGACTTCCAGGTAAAAATCGACCGCCCGGTCGGTTTCCCCCCGGCGCAGGAACAGGGCCGCAAGGCCGGTCATTGCCAGGGGATCCCGAATCCGTATCTCCCTGGCCCGCTTAAAATAGGTAAGGGCCCCGCCGAAGTCCCCCGCCCTAAGGCACGCGGATGCCAGAATATAATAATAATTAAACGAATCCCGGTATCGTAATACTTCGCCCTCCAGGAGTTGTATGGTTTTTCCGCAGTTTCCCCCTTTTAGCAAACGGACCGCCTTGGTTAAAACAGGATCAAGTTTCATCGGTGCAAGGATACCATACCTTACAACTTACTTCAATTTAAGCTGAAGCGCTGCCGCTGAAGAAGCCTGGCCGCTTCAGCGGAGCGGGCCTGCCGGGTCCAGACC
>JAITLF010000036.1 GCA_031278025.1 Treponema sp. | reverse complement strand
CTGTTCCGGCCATCAAGGAACGGTTGCCAGGATACCGGACGGGGGCGGTAACCTGTTCCCGAAGGCGCCCGGGGGGAACCTTCCGGGGAACCTCCGGCGGCGGGCAGCCCGCTCGTTCCAGATCGCGGACCTGGGCGTTGCCGGACCCTTTTCCCGCGCCCGCAAACCCGGTTTTTTTGATCGCGCGCCGCTCTCTGAACGCCCCGCGCCCCGCCGCCGCTGACGCTGCCGCCGCGGCGGGAATGCCAGGCGGCCCTTTGGGGCCCCTCATCCCGCTTAAAAATGCCCCCGGTTAAAAATGCCGCCGCGCTGCTTTTAACGGCAATTTTCTTGACCGAACAAAAATGCGGCAGTACACTGGGGTATACAAATAAAGGGATGCCATGAGCGTAGGACAAAGCATACCGCGGGTCGATGCGTGGGAAAAAGTAACCGGAAGGGCAAAGTACACCGACGATTTAACCGGGCGGGACGCGCTGATAGGGAAAATACTCCATTCCACCATTGCCAACGGATGGGTAAAAAAGATTGATTCGGCGGAGGCGGAAAAAATGAAAGGGGTGGTGAAGATCATCACCTGCTTCGATGTGCCGGACTTTCCGTTCCCCACCGCGGGCCACCCCTGGTCCACCGATCCCGCTCACTGGGACCCTATGGACCGGCGGCTGCTCAACCGGCGGGTCAGGCTTTACGGCGACGATATTGCCGCGGTTATCGCCGAGGACGAGGTGGCCGCTTCCCGTGCGCTCAGGGCTATGGCGGTTGAATATGAGGAATACCCGGTGGTCCTTACCCCGGAAGACGCCATGAAAGAGGGCGCGCCCCTGCTGCACGAGGAATGTCCAAACAACATCCTGAAGCATACCTCGGTGGAGGACGGCAGCTTCGAGGATGCCATAAAAGAAGAGGGGCTCCTCTCTTTCGAGGGTGAGTTTGAAACGCCTATCGTTCAGCATTGTCATATTGAGCCGGCGGTGTCCTTCGCCTATATGGAACAGGGGCGCATCGTCGTTGTGGCGTCTACCCAGATACCCCACATCATTCGCCGCATCGTGGGCCAGGCCCTGGGCATCCCCTGGGGCAGGGTGCGGATCATAAAGCCCTGCGTGGGCGGCGGGTTCGGCAACAAACAGGACAGCCTCTACGAACCCCTTAATGCCTATATGACTACCCTGGCCGGGGGCAGGCTGGTCAAGCTGGAGCTTTCACGGGAAGAGGTGTTTGCCGGTACCCGTGTCAGGCACGGCGAAAAAATCCGCCTTAAAACCTGGGTGCGGCCCAATGGCCGCCTGGTGGCCCGGAGCTACACCGCCTATTCCAACCAGGGGGCGTACGGTTCCCACGGCCACGGCATAGCCGCCAAAGGCACGAATGTGTTCCGCCAGCTCTACCGGGACGAGAAGGCCCGGAAGGTTGATATTTATACGGTACACACCAATACTGCGGCGGCGGGGGCCATGCGGGGGTACGGGACCCCCCAGGCGGTGTTTGCGGTGGAGTCCCACATGGAAGACATAGCCCGGAAGCTCAACCTGGACCCCATACAATTCAGGTTTCTCAATGTAATGCCGGTGGGTTTTACCGATCCCTTCACCAAAAACATCAATTACTTCGATTCCTTCCGCGAGTGCGTGGAAAAGGGCAAGGCGTATATCAAGTGGGATGAAAAACGGGAACGGTACCAGAACCAGCGCGGCCCCCTGCGCCGGGGCGTGGGGCTGTCCCTGTTCTGGTACAACACTGCGGTATGGCCTATTTCCATCGAGGTGTCTTCCTGCCGCATGGCGCTGAACCAGGACGGTAGCGTACAGGTGCAGTTGGGGGAAACTGAAATAGGCCAGGGGGCGGACACGGTTTATACCCAGATGGCGGCGGAAACTTTGGGCGTTCCCTGGCGGAATGTCCATGTGGTAAGCACCCAGGACACGGACATTACCCCCTTTGGTACGGGGGCGTACGGCTCGCGGCAGACCTATGTCGGCGGGGCGGCGGTTCACAAGGCGGCGTTGCTGCTTAAAGAGAAGATACTCCGGTACGCATCGGAGTATACCGGCATATCGCCTGGGAATCTGGATGTATCGGACGGGAGCATCATTAACAGGCGCCGCAAGAACAAATCCCTGGTGAGTCTTGGCGAACTCGCGCTGGATACCCTCTACCACACGGAACACGCGGAACATCTTACCGCCGAAGCGACCGCTCAGGTAAAAAGCAACGCCTTTAGTTTAGGCTGCGCCTTTGCGGAGGTTGAGGTGGATATTCCGCTGGGAAAGATAACGCTGTTGGACCTTATTAATTGCCATGACTGCGGAAGGCTCATCAATCCCCTGGCTGCGGAAGGGCAGGTTCACGGGGGGCAGAGCATGGCCATAGGGTTCGGCATGTTCGAGCAGCTTCTCTACGATCCCAAAACAGGAAAGCTCCTCAACGGCAACCTGCTGGACTACAAACTGCCCACGATACTGGATCATCCCCGGCTTAAAGCGGAATTCGTGGAGAATCCCGAACCGACCAGCGCCTACGGAACCAAAGCCCTGGGCGAGCCGCCGACCGTGCCGGGAGCGGCGGCTATCAGAAACGCGGTGCTGCATGCCACCGGCGTGGCGGTTAACAAGATACCCCTGACCCCTCATGTGCTTTTTGAAGAATTCCGGAAGGCGGGTTTACTATGAGGTTCGCATACCATGTATGATATAGAAGCGTTATACGAGGCGGAAAGCGCCGCCCATGCGGTAGAATTACTGGGCGAACATCCCGGCGCCCGCATCATTGCCGGCGGCAGCGATGTGTTGATCGAAATCCGGGAAGGAAAGCTGGCGGGCTGTTCCCTGGTGAGCATACAGAAACTTGATGAACTGCGGGGCGTACGCATGGACGGGGACGGCGCTATCCGCATAGGCGCCATGACGAGCATGTCCCACATTACCGCCGACCCTATTATTCAAACGCGCTTCTCCGTCCTGGGGGAAGCGGCGGACACCCTGGGCGGCCCCCAGCTCCGCAATATCGCCACTATCGGGGGCAATGTCTGCAACGGCGTTACTTCCGCCGACACCGCTTCTACCCTCATGGCCTGGGACGCGGTGATGGAATACCTGGGGCCTGGGGGAACGCGGCGCGTTCCCATAAAAGAACATTATGCCGGCGCGGGAAAAACATCCCTTGCCGCGGGCGAAATTCTGGCGGCGGTTTGTATCCCTAAGGAAAGTTACGAAACCTGTTTTGGCTGTTATATCAAGTACGCCATGCGGGAAGCCCTGGACATCGCCACGCTGGGGTGTTCCGCCAACGTGCGGCTTTCGGCGGACGCGGCGCGGATTGAGCGGCTGCGTCTTGCCTACGGCGTGGCCGGCCCCGTTCCCCTGCGCGCCTGCGGCGCGGAAGCCGCCGCCGCCGGCAGGCCCGTTTCCGCAGCGTCCGTTGCGGAGGCGGCCCGTGCCGTTCTACGGGATGTGAACCCCCGGACCAGTTGGCGGGCCAGCCGGGAGTTCCGCCTTCACCTGGCGGAAGAACTGGCGAAGCGCGCCATAGGGGAATCTATCAAACGGGCGGGAGGTTCGCTATGACACAGATAGTACGCTGCAAAATCAACGGCAGGGAAACGGAAACCGCGGTGGATGTACGGGCCTCCCTTACGGACATGCTCAGGAACGAGTACCGCCTGACCAGCGTCAAGAAGGGCTGCGAAGTGGGGGAATGCGGCGCGTGTAACGTGATCATCAACGGGGAGTGCTTCAACTCCTGCATATACCTCGCGGTTTGGGCTGACGGCAAGGAGATAACCACGACGGAAGGGATCATCAGTGCCGGCGGCGAACTTGCCGCCATTCAGCAGGCGTTCATCGACGAAGGCGCGGTTCAGTGCGGATTCTGCACGCCCGGCTTCCTCATGAGCGCCCAGGAGATCATCAACTCAGGGAAGGAGCATTCCGATGGGGAACTGCGGCGGCTTCTGTCCGGCCACCTTTGCCGCTGTACCGGATACGAGAACATTTTCAGGGCGGTACGGAAGTCCGTACGGAAGCGGCCTGAATCCGGCGGTTGAGGGGGGTTCCGGCAGGGCGGAAGTTTAGGGGCATTAGGTCCGTCAGACCCGATTGCGGCTCTGCGCGTAAACAGCTATGGTATGCGATATTTGGGCTGAAAGTATTTCAGAAGATATTGGCATAAATAAAAAAGGAGCATGATCTGTGCAGAAGAAAAAGTTATGGTAATTGGTGGAAAACATTTTGGACAATATACTTATGAACATTGGTTTGATCATGAATTTGAGGAGGAACGTACAATGGACATTAAATTAAGGCTGGAAGAAGAAAGCGACTATAGCATCGTCGAAAATATAACAAGAGAAGCATTTTGGAATGTGTACAGACCTGGATGTGCCGAACATTTGGTAATACATAATATGCGGAACGCAAATGAATTTATTAGAGAACTCGATTATGTGGCAAGTTATAATAATGAAATTGTCGGTAATATTGTATATGTAAAATCAAAAATTATAAGTACAATTAAAGAATATGATGTATTAACGTTTGGTCCAGTTAGCGTATTGCCGATGTATCAAAAAAAGGGCATCGGAAAGAAATTAATAGAGCATACAATCAAAAAGTCTAAAAGGTTTGGTTTTAATGCAATAATAATATATGGGAATCCAAAATACTATGAAAAATTTGGATTTAAAAATACAAAAGAATATGGGATAACCGATATGGAAGGTAATTATAGTGAGGCTTTAATGGCGTTAGAATTGTTTCCCAATTCCTTGAGAAATACAAAAGGGAAATTCTTTGAGGGCGAAATATATAAAATAAATAAAGAAGAACTAGAAGCATTTGAAAAAATATTTCCATATAGAGAAAAACTAGTATTAGATACACAAATATTCAAGGAATAAAAAATACAAATAAATGTAAAGCAGTCCAAACGTCGCACGGTCAGAGCGTTATGCGACATTGGGACTGAAATTTTTAAAAAAATATTAAAACTATTGACATGAAGAATTGAAACAAAATGACTTAAGGGTTATAAAATGCAGATTTCGGTATTTTCAATTATTTACATGGCAATATCGGCAATCATTTCAATAGGTCTTCCAGTTGTTCTGGTTATCATTTTCTATAAAAATATAACGCAAAATTATCCCAACGATCATGGGAATTGCCGGATTTATTCTTTTTGTATTGCTATTGGAAAGCTCTATACATTCAATTGTATTTGCAAAATTCACATTGAGAGAAAAACCACTAATCTATATCATTTACGGTATTTTCAAGGCTGGTATTTTTGAAGAAACTGCTTGTTTTATTTCTTTCACTATATTAAAGAAAAAATATAATGGAGTCGGAACCGGACTGTCGTATGGTATTGGTCATGGTGGAATGGAAGCAATATTACTTGCCGGCCTGCCAATGATAAATGCAATGATATTCGCTATAATTCTCAACGCCGGGAATATAGAAACAATAACCGGCAAATTACAGGGGGGAGCATTGGAACAAATAAATACACAAATAACGGCAATATTAACAACTTCCTCATGTTTATTCTTAGTGAGTGGAATTGAACGTGTTTTTGCAATATGTATACAACTATCATTATCAATAATAGTATTTTATTCTGTCCATAGGAAAAATAAATTATGACTATATCATTTTCCATACGC
>JAITLF010000022.1 GCA_031278025.1 Treponema sp. | reverse complement strand
GGAAGCACCCGTTTCCAGAGCCGCCGCGCCGGGTGGAGCAGGTCCGCGTGGCAGTAATCCGGGGGAACAATCGCGTTCATCAGGCAGCGCGTTTTAAGTATTTGCGCGTCAAAGGTCTTGCCGTTGTACGTGACGATAAGCGGAGGCCGCGCCGTCTCCTCCGTCTCTGTCCAATCGCGGGCAAATTCTTTAAGCGCCGCCTCGAGAAAATCATTTTCACCGGGATAATCGAGCAGGAGGTACTGGTTCACCCGGAGCGCGTACCGCCCATCCATGCCGCCGGCCGCGGCCGGGACAAAACGCCCGAACGCCGCGAGAAAGGCCACCGTACCCGCGCCGCTTGAAAGGCCGGTAGTTTCAAGGTCGAAAAAACGGAGCGATTCGGGGCCTGCCTTTCCCCCGGCGGCGCTGAAATACCCGAAAAAATCGGGCGCCGTAATACCCAGGCCGCGGGGGAAAACAGGGGGCAGCGTGTGGGGGAAATCCAGGATAACCGTCCGCCTGGCAGTGAGGAATCCGGCGTTTTCCCAGCCCGGCATGGATGCCGATGGCATGGATGCCGACGGCAGGGACGGTGACGGGACGCCGCTTAAAGGCGCCTCTTTTTCAGGCTGAGGCGGGGAAGCGGCTTTTTCCCGGGTATCCGTGACGGCGGCTTCACCGGAGACAGCGGCTGACTTAGCGGCGTTTTTCCGTCCCTCCATCTCCCGCATTAAAAGCAGCCTGTTCCGCAGATTACCCCTCATTTCGATTCTACCCGCCCGTTGTCCGCCCGCCCCGCCAGGGCGTCAAGAAACGCCGCCGTTCCGGCCTTGTTGCCGCCCGGCCCTACACAGGAGGGACAGCCCCCTCTACAGGGACAGTCCGCAACCGCCCGGCAGGCGGCGCGAAAGAGTTCCCCTACCCTTCCGGCAAGGGACTCGGAAAGCCCGGTGCCGCCGGGGTATTTGTCGTAGATAAAAAGTACGGGAACGCCGAAATGGGGGTCCCGCACCCGTTCCGCCACGCCCAGGTCACGGGGATCGCAGAGCAGGAATATGGGCGCGATAAGCTTGATCAGGGTCCCGGCTCCGGCCAGCACGGAACCGGGATCTTCCGCGTCAAGACCGGCAAGCGCCCTTCCGCCGGCCGTTTCGGGGCCGAAACACAGGGCCAGGGAACGGGTCTGCATTTCTTCCTCCGGCAGGGTTATGTCGCCGTAGCCAATATTCTCGTGGGTATGAAAACGTATCTTCTTAAACTTGGCCGCCTGACTGCGTACCAGCACATCCCCCACTATCCCCTTCACCGCAAAAGAAGCCCCCCCGCTTCCAACTTCCACCACTTCATCTTCGGTAAGCACTTTTATATCGGTTTTTACCAGCCCGTCGGTAAAATAATTCACCTCGGCTTCCCGGACCAGGCACCTGCGGTTTTCAATATCCAGGTCTTCAACCAGGTACTGCCTTCCCCGGTGAAGGTAAACCGCGTTTTTAAAGATAAGCTCCTTGGCGCTTGGCCGGTCCATCTCGCCGATAACCGCGTTTCTGCCCCCGGTCACATCGACAATTACCACGTTGTCCACCGTAGCCGATCTGAGGCTGATCCCCTCAGCCGGGAAGGAACGCTCGGCCCAGTGCCATTTACCCGCGGTGTGGCGCACGATCCCCGCCTCCTCAAGGTGAAACAGGACTTCCGTTACCTGCCCGCCAAACGGCTCTTTAGAGACGACCTGCTCACCGGAGACGAAGGGTTCCCCGGACCCGGGCACCGCCGGGGAAGGATCTATGGCCTCGTCCTTAAAGGGCAGCTCGAAACAGCCACACTTGACATGATCGGTCAGGATATAGGGGTTGTCGGGATCGAGCCGCCCTTCCTCGACACTCTTGCGGAAAAACCACTCCGGGTTTTTCATAATGAACTGATCCAGGGGCGAGGAAGACGCCACAAATACCGATACCGAAACGCCGCCGCGCCTCCCCGCCCGGCCCGACTGCTGCCAGAAGGAATTGAAGGAACCGGGGAATCCCGCCACAACCGATGCGTCAAGGCCGCCTATGTCTATACCCAGTTCAAGCGCGTTTGTCGACACAACGCCGTGTATGCTCCCATCCCGTAAACCCCGCTCGATCTCCCGCCTTTCGTTGGGCAGAAGCCCGCCCCGGTAGGCTTCCACCCTGATGCGGGAATTATCGGTAAAAATATTGGCGAGTTCCCCGTTCACATAGGAAGCCGCCACTTCGGTTTTTACCCGCGAGTGGGCAAAGAGGATGGTCTTGATGCCCGCCCGCAAAAAGGCGATCATCCAGCGGCGGCTTTCGGTAACCACACTGCGGCGTATACCCTGAACCGCGTCAACCAGCGGCGGGTTGTAGAGGATAATGCGCTTCCCGCCCCGGGGGGCACCGTTTTTGTCCACCAAAAGCGCCCCGCCGCCGATAAGGGTCTCCGCCAGTTCTTTGGGATTTGCGATGGTGGCGGAACAGAGAATAAAAACCGGACACGAACCGTAGAAAGAGGCAACGCGCCTGAGCCGCCGTATCACATTCGCCACATGGCTTCCGAAAACGCCCCGGTATGCGTGGGCCTCGTCGATCACCACGTATTTCAAATTGGAGAAGAATTTGATCCACCGGGGGTGATTGGGCAGCACCCCGGCGTGCAGCATATCCGGGTTTGTGATGATGATGCGGCCCGAGTCCCTTGCCGCGACACGCAGGCTGTCCGGAGTATCGCCGTCGTAGGTCATCACCTTTACGTTAAAAGAGGCGAGCAGGGAATCCCGCGAATCCGGGCGCTTTGTCAGTTCGTTTAGTTCCGACTGCTGATCCTGGGACAGGGCCTTTGTGGGAAAAAGGTAGAGGGCGCGGGCCTTCTCGTCACGGAGCAGGGCCTGGAGTACGGGAAGGTTATAGCAGAGAGTCTTCCCCGACGCGGTGGGTGTTACCACAACCACGTTGTTCCCCGCCTGCACGGCCTCCCAGACTTCCCGCTGATGGGAATAAATCGCGTCAATCCCCCGGTTTTCGAGGGCGCTTCTTATCCGCCCGTCAAGATCGGCGGGAAAGGGGGCAAAAATCCCCTCCCTGGCGGGCAGGAGCCTGTCTTCCACAATATTATCAGCAAAAGCGGGATCTTTCAGTATCCGTTCCAAAACTTTTCCCTGATTCATACAAATAATCGTAACCAATTTCAATAAATATTGTAAGCGCTTTTTGACATAACGGCATTTCCGGTTTATACTACGATATGGAGGAATAAAACATGGCTGAGGTTTTGTCTATCGTACTGGGTGGAGGTAAAGGTACCCGTTTGTTTCCCCTGACTCAGGAG
>JAITLF010000016.1 GCA_031278025.1 Treponema sp. | reverse complement strand
CGCTTCCCGACGCGCCGGCCCCGCTTCCCCAAGCGCCAGGCCCGCTCCCCCAAGCGCCGGCCCCGCTTCCCGACGCGCCGGACCCGCTCCCCGAAGCCCCGGACCCGCTCCCCGAAGCCCCGGCCCCGCTCCCCGGCGCGCCGGACCCGCTTCCCGAACCGCCGGACCCGCTCCCCGACGCGCCAGACCCGCTTCCCGAAACGCCGGCCCCGCTTCCCGGCGCGCCGGCCCCGCTTCCCGACGCGCCGGCCCCGCTTCCCGACGCGCCGGCCCCGCTCCCCGAACCGCCGGCTCTCTTGTAAAAGCCATGGCGGTAGAATATACTCACTCCATTCTGCGTAACCGAGCGTGAACTTCGCATGAAGGCTCATGAAATCCCATTTCAAGGAGGAAATGCCATGTCCGATTCGGACGGCGGCGGCAGCTTACCCGGCTATCACAATGACTTCATACATGACCTAGCGTATAAAATTAAACATGGGCAGTTTACGGCATTTCCCTGGGAGAACCTGAGCGGGCGGTAGTATACGCCGCGTGCGGAACCTTTCGGTTTCTCCGGGCCGGTAAACTAGAGGAGAAACCATCATGATTGTAATTCGAACTCACGGCGAATACGGACTCACGGAAATTGATGCGGTAGCCAAGGGGTGCTGGATCGATGCCAGAGACCTTACCAAAGCGGACCTTAAACGGCTGCAGCACGAATTCAAAATTTCAGGTGAATTGCTTACCGACATCATGGACGCCGACGAACAGGCGCGGATCGAAAAAGAGGATGATTATACCGCGCTCATCGTGCGGCTTCCGGTCTATGACGGCTCTTACGAAGTGTCCTTCTTTACCCTCCCCCTGGGAATCGTCCTTTTCTCCGATAAAATCGTAACGATTTGCCAGCGCTCCAGCGACGCCCTGGACGATCTGCTTAAAAACCGGATACGGGGGTTCAACATACGGAATAAGAGCGCCTTCGTCCTCAACCTGCTGGGCCGGGCGGCGTTCACCTTCCTTAAGTCCTTGAAGGAGCTCAACAAGCGGACCAACAGCATAGAACGGGAACTTCAGCGGTCTATCAAAAACAACGAGCTTATTCAGCTCCTTTCCCTGCAAAAGTCCCTGGTGTACTTCACGACGAGCATCAAGACCAACGAACTGCTCCTGGAAAAGCTCCAAAAATCGCCGATTTTCAGGTTCAGGGAGGATGAACGGGAGCTTTTGGAAGACGTGCTTACGGAAAACAAGCAGGCTATAGAAATGGCCAACATCTATTCGTCGATTCTGACGGGGACTATGGACGCCTTTGCCAGCGTCATTTCCAATAACCTGAACATCGTCATGAAGCGCCTGACCATCGTGTCCATCGTCCTGATGATCCCCACGCTGATCTACAGCTTCTACGGCATGAATGTGGGCCTCCCGTTTCAGAGCCATAGTTTCATCGGCGGGGGCATCCTTTGTATAAGCCTTGCGGCTTCTATCTTTGGCGCGATACTCCTTACCACGGAATGGAAGCGCAAGAAGCTGAACATTCAGGGGAAGATGAAACGCCCCGTGGTTTATTCGCCCATAAGCCTTTAGCCGCCAATTCAGTCCGGGGCTTTGGCCGCGGGGCAATTACCCGCGCCTTGTGAACGCCAGATGGCGCGGGAGGAAGCGGTGTTTTATGTATAGCCTTCCAGCCCCCGGACCGATATTTCCCCGATCCCTACCGTGCGGATCGTCCCGCCGGGTTCCCGCACCCGCAATTCGCCGAACCGGTTGATCCCCTCGGAAAAAACCAAAAGTTCTTCCTGATGTTTTATCAGGCGGATGAATCGCCCCCGGTGGATCAAAAGGGCATTGTAGGCTGGAATGATATGCTCAAGCGAACCTTCGGCTACATAACGGTGGTACTCCGCTTCCAGCCGTTCCAGATACGCGGCGATCAAATCCCCGCGGTCAAAAGAGCGGCCGCATTCCAGAAAAAGGGATGTGGCCGTGTGCTGAAGTTCCGGCGGAAATGCGGCGGCGTTAACGTTTAGCCCCAGGCCGGTTACCAGCCAGGACACCGTATCCCCCGCCGCGCAGCCTTCGGATAAGATGCCGCCGAGTTTTTTCCCTCCCAAGACTATGTCGTTGGGCCACTTGAGCTTCACCTGCACTGCGTAGTGTTCCCGCAGTACCGCGGCGATGCTGTAAGCCGCCAGAATACCGGTTTCCCGGATCCTGCGGGGGTGAAACGACGGCCTTTGTATGTAACTCAGCCACATGCCGGTCCGGGGTGGGGACAGCCACCGCCGGTTCCCGGTTCCCCGCCCGGCGCTTTGGCTATCCGCCACCACCACGGCGCCCTCCGCCGCTCCTTCGGCGGCCAGGGCTTTGGCATAATCGCTGGTGGAGGAAAGGGTGTCGAAAAAATGCAGGATGCCGCCGAAACGACGCGCCGCCAGCTTCCGCCGCAGTATTGATTCCTCCACCGCAGCTCTAAAATTTAAGCAGGGTGTTTTTTACATCAGTGATCATCATATGACCCGGCGCGTGGGTTATGGCGATGGAAGGTTTGGCGCTCATCACCACCGACTGGGGCGTTACCCCGCAGGCCCAAAACACCGGCACTTCGCCGGGATGTATCGTAACGCTGTCGCCAAAATCCGGCTTGTTGATATCTTTGATGCCGATGACTTCAGGGCCGCCAATGTGAACCGGGGCGCCGTGGACACGGGGCATTGAGGCCGTAACGGTTACCGCTTTTACCACCTGGTCCGGCGGCAGGGGCCTCATGCTGACAACCATCTTGCCGTGGAAGATCCCCGCCGGTACGCAGTCAATCGACGTGATGTACATGGGAACATTGCGGTCTTCCTCAATATGACGGACGGGAACATCGGAAGCGAGCAATTCGGATTCAAAGGAAAAACTACAGCCGATAAGAAAACTTACAAAATCCTCCCGCCAATAGCGGGTTACGTCGGTGTACTCGCCTTCAAGAACGCCGTTTTTATACATGCGGTATTTGGGAATATCCGTGGCGATATCCGCTCCGGGGGCGATACTCGTAAGCTGCCGGCTCCCCTTGTCGCTCACCTCAAGAACCGGGCAGGATTTTGGGTTCCGCTGGGTGAAAAGCAAGAAATCGTAAGCATACTCCGCGGGAAGGACCGCGAGATTGGCTTGGGCGTAACCCGCGCACATCCCCGATGTCTGTTTAGTGTATTTGCCTTCCCGTATCAACGCGCGGGCTTCTTTAGGCGGCATAGTAACATAATCAACCATAACACAACTCCTTTCAGTTTTTTACCGGACAATAATCATCCAGGTTATAAAAAAAATTTCGGTATTCTTTCAGCGCTTCCAGACTTTCCTCAACGCCTGCTTCACGAAAATGTACCGCTGTTTTTGGACGGGCCTGAGCCAGTTTGGAACGGTCCGCGCTTATGACGGCGGCGATTTTGCAGTAGCCCCCGGTGGTCTGCCGTTCCGCCAGCATGATGATGGGCAGTCCGTCGCCGGGAACCTGTACGGAACCGAAGGCTATCCCGTCGGAAATAATATCCGCCGCTTTGACGTGTTCTATCTTTTCACCGGCCAGGCGTATTCCCATCCGGTCGCTGTCGAAACTCACCTTGTAGGGCGAGTTGAGGAAGGTCTTTTTTCCCGCTTCGGTAAAGGCGTCGTCCTGGGGTCCCATAATAACCCGGACCTGTATTTCACGATCGTACCGGGGGATGCATGTTTTTTTCAGCTCCCGCTCCGGTCTATCGGCCGGGAGAATGCCGCCTCCAACCGGCAGCACATCGTCCTTTTGGAGGGACCGTCCCTTAAAGCCGCCGAATTTTCCCCGGAGGTTTGTGGAACGGCTTCCCATAATTTCAGGCACGTCTATGCCTCCCGATACGCTGAGGTAATTCCGCAGTCCCCCGGTGCAGAACCCGCCGGCAAGAATATCTCCTGACTTGGCGCGGTGGCTTTGCCAGAGGGCCAGCGGTTTTCCGTTCAGGGTATACTCACCATCGCCGCCGGTTACCGCGAAAAGCGCTTCGTCCAAAAACTCAACGCTGATGCCTTTGAGGGTTATCTCTATCACCGCTGCGGAGGCATCATTCCCCGTGAGGAAGTTGGCAACTCTGGCGGCGTATTCGTCCATCGCCCCCGATACGGACACGCCGTACCTCTGATAGCCGTACCGTCCGAGATCTTCCACCAATGCCGTCATGCCGGGGTCGATAATTTTGATGGCCCCCATGTTATCCCTCCTTCCCGTGGCGGACGGGCCGGTATGTTCCCTCCGCTTCCGCCTTTTCTATGGCGGCGTATTCATCTTCAGTAACCGGTACGAACTTGAGGTAGTTCCCCGCCGCCAGCAGAAAGGGAGGCTCCCGGTTATAGTCGAAGATTTTTAATGGCGTACGCCCCAGGAGCTGCCAGCCTCCGGGACTTTTTACGGGATATATCCCGGTTTGCCCGGCGGCTATGCCTACGGAACCGGCGGGGATCAAGGCCCGTGGTTTTTGCAGCCGCGGCGTAGCTATCTCGTTCGGCATACCCCCCAAATAGGGAAAGCCGGGGGTAAAACCTATCATATAAATCAAATAGTCTACCGAAGAATGGAGACGGATCACCTCCTCCGGGGGCAGGCCCGCATGGGCGGCGATAAAGTCCATATCCGGTCCCTTGTCTCCGCCATACAGGACAGGTATCTCTATCACTTCACGGTCCGTTCCTCCTGGCGACGTGGAAAAATCGCTCATTGCGGCGGCGGCGGCATCGGCGATTTCCCCGGCGGAGATACCGAGGGGATCGAAATTCACCAGAATGCTCCGGTAGGTTGGGATGATATCCAAAATTCCCGGCAGTTTCGCCTGGTCCAGTTTTCCGGTTACATAGGTTATCCGGCGGTTTATCCCCTCGGAGATTTCGTTGCCGAATTCAATTACCAGTCCCGAATCTCCCGCGTTGAGGAAGCGCATAAAGGGCCGCCTATCCGAATAGGTTCGCGATATTTCGCAGGGAGGTGATGCCCGTGTACGCCGTGGCGATCACCACGATAAAGCCAAGAATGGTTAATACCAGGGGATGTTTGTAGTTTCCGACAATCTCCTTCTTGAAGGCCCCAAAGAGGATAAGTCCCAGGGACAGGGGCAGGATAAGTCCGTTCAGGCTTCCGGCCAAAACCAGCAGTTTGGCCGCGCCCCCCAAAATCATCATGATGGCGGTGGACACCACGATAAAGCCGATGATAAAGAATTTTTCATAATTCTTTACAACGGGGAACAGGGTTTTTAAGAAGCTGACCGAAGTATAGGCCGCGCCTACTATGGAGGTGGCGCCGGCTGCCCACATGACAATACCGAAAAACCGGTACCCGATTTCTCCCGCCCCCAGCCGGAACGCCGAAGGAGCGGGATTTTTGGGATCCAGGACGCCGCCCTTGGCAACAACCCCCAATATGGCGAGGAAAAGCAGTATGCGGACTATGGAACAGATCACAATGCCGGTAACCGCGCTTTTATTGATGTTGCCCAGGTTTTCCCTGCCGGTCATTCCCGCGTCAATGATGCGGTGGCCCCCGGAAAATATGATATAGCCGCCTATGGTGCCGCCGATGAGGGTCAAAATCGGCATACCCAGGGCGCTGTAACTGTCGGGAACAAAGGTTTTTGCCACCACTTCGGCGTAGGGCGGAGCGGTCTGGAACATCACGATACCGATGACCGCAATAACGACCACGCCTAAAACTTTGACGAATTTATCCACCGTCCGGAGCATGTTTTTTGAAAGGAACAGGATGGCGCCGATAAGACCCGACACGCCGACGGTAAGAATCGACCAGCTTTCATCAAGGCCGAACAGGGCTTGTAAGCCCAGGGAAGAACCGCCCACGTTGCCGATATTAAAGGCCAGGCCCCCCAGGGCCACCAGAAAGGCAAGGAAATAACCGGACCCCCTAAGGACCTTATTGGCTATGTCCTGTCCCCGCATGGCGGATACCCCCATGATGCGCCAGACATTAAGCTGCCCGATAATATCCACGATGATAACCACCAGGATAGCGAACGCAAAACTCGTCTTATGCGTCTGGGTGAATACCGCCGTCTGGGTTAGGAAACCCGGACCTACCGCGGACAGGGCCATCAGGAACGCCGCCCCCAGGCCTACCGTACTGAACACATTCTTTTTAACTCTGCTTTCGTCACTCATGCTATGCTCCTTTTTCTTTCCGTTTGAACAAACGGGACTAAACAAACGCGGTAAGGGCAACGCCCTCCGCGGTAAGTTCTTCTCTGATTCGCCGGGTAAAGAGCAGGGCTTTTTCCCCGTCGCCGTGGACACAAACCGTATCGGCTTTGATGGAAATGACATCCCCCTCCAGGGTTTTGACGGTTCCATCCTTGACCATCCCCAGGACCTGGGCTAGGGCGGCGTCTTCACCGGTGATCATGGCGCCGGGCTGCCGGCGGGGCGTTAAGGTCCCGTCTTTTTGATAGGTCCGGTCGGCGAATACCTCCTGGGCCGTTTTGAGGCCAATCCGTTCCGCTTTTTTTATCATCCAACTGCCCGCCAGACCGAAGAAGATCAGTTCGGGGTCCACCTTGTAAACCGCCTCCGCCGCCGCTTCGGCCAGCTTTTCATCCACCGCCGCCATATTGTACAGGGCGCCGTGGGGTTTTACGTGCTGCATTTTGCCCCCTTCGGCCCGGACAAAGGCGGCCAGCGCGCCTATCTGGTACACCATCATGGTGTAAACCTCTTTCGGCGTTACGGCCATATTCCGCCGGCCAAACCCCGCCAAATCGGGGAGGCCCGGATGGGCGCCAATGGCCGTGTTGTTTTTCAGCGCCAAGCGTACCGTCTTCTCCATAACATCCGGATCTCCGGCGTGAAATCCACAAGCTATGTTGCAGGAACTGATCACCTCCAGAACCTGTTCATCCATCCCCACGGTATAAGCGCCGAAACTTTCGCCCAGGTCGCCGTTGAGATCCACCTTTGTCATGCCGTCTCCTTTAATCGTCCGGGCTGTCCAGAACAATCATGGGATTTCCCACTTCCATTTCGTCCCACTCGGCAACCAGGATTTCCTTGACGGTCCCCGCCTTTTCTGTCTGGCAGCTTATTTCCGTTTTCATACAGTTTATCACCGCCAGTTCCTGACCCGCGCTAACCGTGTCGCCCACATTCACTACCACACGGGCTACCAACCCAGGCATCTGGGCTTTTAATGTGTATGTCATAACCGCTCCTTATCTCAAATTTGCCCTTAGGCCAAATTAAATTTTCTGCGGATCATGGAAACCAGCACTTCGGCGGTTTCTTCCACGCTGCCGAACAAACTGCTGTCGATGGAGATATTTTTGTTTTCAAGATTCTGGCTGTACGCTTCCGCATAGATCATCGTGTAGGGCCGCCGGGCCTCGTCTTCATCTTCGAGGGCCCTGTCCGCTTCTTCCGGTTTCATGCGCAGATACTTGACGCAGTTTTCCCTCCGCACCTCCCTGGGCGCATAGATGTATATGCTAAAAAGATTCGCGTGGTTCCGCAGGATATAATCCGCGTGGCGGCCCACAAAAATTCCGGAATTTTTTCCCGCCAACTCCAGAATGATTTTTTCCTGGGCCTCAAGGATCCGCTCCCGTTCCTCGCCGGTGCCGGTCCCCAGGGGAAACCGCAGTTTGGTATATTCCGCGTCAACCTCGTCGCTTTCCATTTTGGGAACCGGCAGGTTCATCGACCGGGCCACCTGCTCCAGGATATTCCGGTCATAATATTCAACTCCCAAAAGTTCCGCCATTTTCCGGGCAATGGGACGGCCCAGGCTCCCGAACTGGCGGGAAATGGTTACCACATAATTTTCAAGCCCGATATTCACCCGCTCGCTGTTGAGAAAATTCGTGGTGAAATTTCCGGCGGCGAAATTTTTATTCCGCATGATCGCCATGTCCGTGGTGATATTGGTGGAAACCCCCTGGATCACCAATTTGCCCAGGGCCCCCCGCATAGTGGCGATGCAGGTTTTGCGGTCCTCGCCCCAGACAATCATCTTGCACAGCATGGGATCATAAAAGGGAGAAACCCGGAAACCTTCCCCGATGGCGTGTTCAATCCGGACCCGTCCGTTTTTGGCTTCGGGAAACTCCAGCACGCTGATGATTCCGGGGGAAGGTTTGAAGGTTTTGGGATCTTCCGCGTAAATCCGGCATTCAATGGCGTGGCCCCGCACGCAAATATCCTGCTGAGTAAAGGCCAGCTTTTCGCCGTTGGCCACGCGGATCTGCCATTCCACCAGGTCCAGGCCCGTTACCATTTCCGAAACCGGATGTTCCACCTGGAGCCGGGCGTTGATTTCCATAAAATAGAAAACCCCTTCAGAATTCCGCAGGTATTCAACAGTACCGGCCCCGGTGTACTTGATGGCCCGGACAATTTTTTCCGTGGCGGCATACAGTTTTTCCCGGTCCGCCTGCGAAACCACCGGGGAGGGAGATTCCTCAAGGATCTTTTGGTACCGTCGCTGAATGGAACATTCCCGCTCCCCCAGGCACACGGTATTCCCGTAGTTGTCGGCGATAAACTGAACCTCAATATGCCGGGGGGCGATCACCTCTTTTTCGATGTACATGTCCCCGCTGGCAAAAGCCATGATGCCGATTCGCTGCATACTCTCGTATACCGCCTGAGTTACCGCACGGGACTCAAAGTGGTCTATTTCCTCAATGCCCTTTCCGCCGCCCCCCTTGTCCAGTTTTAACAGAATAGGCAGTCCCACCCTTTCTGCGGTTTCATAAATTTCGTCCACCCCGCGAATAATTCCCACGGTACCGGGGGTAACCGGAACCCCCATGGTATCCGCCATAACCCGGCAATAACATTTGGACTCAATGTTCAGCAGGATGGAAGGGTCCGGGCCTATCCATTTTGCCCCTGCTTTTTGAACCGCCTCCGCAAAGGGAGCCGACTCGGATAGAAAACCGTAGCCCGGATGCACCGCGTCGGCGCCGGACTTCACGAGCGCGCTGATAAGGGCCTCCGTATTGAGGTAGCTTTTTACTGGCGCCGAAGGCCCAATATGATACCTTTCCGCCGCCCGGGCAATATAGTCAGCGTTCTTGTCCGCCTCCGAATAAACCACCACGGGGATGATACCCATGAGCGTGCAGGTTCGGATAATCCGGTTTACGATTTCCCCCCGGTTTGCTATCAATACTTTCTTAATCACCTATCAACCTCCTTTCACGCTATTTATACAAAAAATTGAAACTTTATGCAAGATCACGGGCAGAACCGCATGAAAAAAGTATAAATATGCAGCTGAGACGGTTCGGAAACCCGCGGGGCGCTGCTCCGCACCTCGCGGGGCTCCGCCCCGCCGGGAGGCCCAAGGCCCCCCAGCAGGGGGCCGGGGGCGGCGCCCCCGGCGGGTGTAACGTGGCATTGAAAATAGGAATATTTTGCACGAAAAATAGGAATTTATTACCGCTTAAAACCGCCTTAAAACGCCGTTAAAGGCGGGTTGAGGCCCGCCTTTCCGCTATTCCTCCTCTCCGCTCACCTTCCCCCTCCTTCTCTTGGCCCCCGGCTTTTCCGCTATAGGATAGTTACCCGTCAAGACTTCGATTTTCCTCCCTTGTGTTTTATGTCCATGCGTCATAGGGGAAGACATGGCAAACTCTATTGTATGCCAGCCGTTCCCCCCGGTAAAATCCGCCAGTGATTTATTCCGATATGAACTCAGCAGGAACTTTCCCTGGAGGCTCTCCAGGAGCTTCAA
>JAITLF010000003.1 GCA_031278025.1 Treponema sp. | reverse complement strand
ATAAAATAATTTCAGTTTCCCACCCGTGCTTTCCGCATATTCTTTTACCTTTTTGCTCTTGTGTACCGGATGTCCGTCTACTATCAGAAATACCGGATTCTCCTGTTTGAATAATAACCGTTTCAAATAATCTATAAACACCGGGATCGTACAGGTCTTGTCCGTTACCATAAATCTCATGTGTCCCTTGCTGCTAATAGCCGACAACCTATTGACCGAAAATCGTGCTCCGCTCGTCTTTATTACCGGTGTTTTTCCTTTAGGCGCCCACGTCGTCCCGCAGTGATAATCCGAACGTATCGCAGATTCATCCCCCCAATACACCGTCGCACCGCGCTTTTGGCTTCTTTCTTTATCTCAGGATATTCTTTCTTCAAAAACTCCTGTACCGCTTCCTCATTTTGTTGATATGCCACATGGCGGGGCCGTTGCGCCGATAACCCTAATGCCTTCAGCGTTCTCCATACCGACACCCCGGACATAGTAACCTGAAACAGCCGTTGTATGACTTCCCTGATTGTTTCTATCGTCCACAGCGCAAAGTCAAAGGCGTACTGTTCGGGTGCTTCGCGGTTCAAGTTCCTTCCATTGCGCCGGGCGGCTGCCACCGGGGTGCGGGCGGACTCGTGCCGCGCCATTTCCAGTTGTCCTTCCCGGCCTGCCGGGAGCCAGTCTGTTCTTTGACACATACGTTATGCCGCCTTATGTATTTCAACCAGCGTGTTTTTACCCCAAAATGCCGTATTGTCTCCAGATAGCGGGGTGAAGCCGAAAGACGATGGGGTGAAGCCTAAAGATTCCGGGGTGAAGCCTAAAGCCGATAGGGTGTTTTTGCCATTACAGCGGGGAATGGACAAACCTAACCGTTTGCCTCCGTAAAAATGCGGGGTTTAAGCGTCAGGCAACGCGGGGCCTTATTTTATAGTATTATTTCTATTTCAAAAGATCTTATTTTCATAATAATTTTTTAACTCTATTTTTTGTACAAAAAAATTGCGGGGCCTGCCGCACCGCGACTGGCCCCGCCCTATGCAAAAGACTTAACCAATAACCGCTTCTTCCACCGGAGACCACGGCCCCGTATCGCCCTTGCTGTTTTCGTAACATGCGGCGTAATACGCCGTCTTTGCCTTGTCCGCTTCCGTGTGGGTTATAACATGGGCTGTTTTCCGGCTGAATTTCGTCTTGGGCAAGTCCGCGCCGGAAGCCGGCTTTCCTCCCCCCACCTGCCAGGCATACCGCACTCCGTAAGCATCCGCCGGTTTGGAAGCATCATTTCGGCCCCGGTTCAAGGCCCGTATTTTGTGTTCATAATGATTGCCCGTGTTCTCCACCACCGTCTCTGGCTGGGACGCGGGCACTGGGTGGGCCGTGGGCGTAGTATCCGCCGGACGGATGCCCATAACTAATTTGTCCGCGTCCGGCATTCTTCTATTGAAACGAATAGAGGGATTGGCGAATTCGCGCATAGCATCGACAGCTTCACCCTTCGCTTCGTCCTTGGCAAGCCGCCTTCCAGTAGAATTGTCCGTTTCATACGCCGTCCGGGCGGTTAAGAAAGCGGAAATCCTCCCCGCAACCTCGGTACATTCAGCTTGATTCCAGCTATAAGCGGTAATTTTTGCGGGATCCGCCAAAATTACCGTCCATTTTTCGCATAAATCAACTAAATCCTGCTCTCTCGTAGGTATCCAATCGCTATGGGCCATATTTTTCTCCTTGTTTTGACGGCAATCCAGCGGGCTTAGACTAAAATCAGGCCTTTCCAGACTATAGTCTGGAATCTTCAGACTGTAGTCTGGAACCTTCAGACTGTAGTCTGGAACCTTCAGACTGTAGTCTGGAACCTTCAGACTATAGTCTGGAACCTTCAGACTATAGTCTGGAACCTTCAGACTGTAGTCTGGAACCTTCAGACTCAAGTCTGGAACCTTCAGACTATAGTCTGGAACCTTCAGACTATAGTCTGGAACCTTCAGACTATAGTCTGGAACCTTCAGACTACAGTCATAGATCGCCGGACTAACGTCCAGCCGCCCGCATGAAAAATATTTTACCATAAGGCGCGATGAAACCACAAGACTCGGTTAATGGCAAACTCCCAGGCGGCCTTGAATAGAGAATTCAGGGAGCGGCCATGAATTTTCGGCTGCTGCTTTTGTAAAGAAGCGCGCCAAAACAGAGGATAGGGTACCGTTAATTGTGAAAATATCCGTACCGTGGATTATAAAAAACGTGAAAAAATATCCGCCGTTGATGCCCGGCGTTTGGATTTCCCGGTAATGATTTCGGTGAGGGCAACGTGTTTTCGAAGATGCGCAAAGATCAGCCAGTGCAATAATGGCTTATAGTTACCGCGCCCCTTACGCCCCCGCCCCGGCCCGCTCCAGCGCCGCCTGGGCCGCCGCCAGGAGCGCTATAGGCGCCGAATAGGGGGAACAGGACACATAGTTGAGTCCCGCGTCCATGCAGAAACGCACGGCGGCGGGATGGGCCCCCTGTTCGCCGCAGAGACCGCAGACTAGGTCGGGCCGGGTAAGCCGTCCGCGTTCCACCGCAAGGACGATGAGTTCCCTGACGGGGCTGGCCAGGACGCTGAAAGGGTCGCCCTCAATAAGGTCAAAGCGGGTGTAGCCGGGCATAACGGCGGCAAAATCATCGCGAGAAATCCCCAGCGCGGTCTGGGTCAGGTCGTTAGTGCCGAAACTGAAAAACCGGCTGTATTTGGCGATCCCGGCGGCCCCCAGCGCGGCGGCGGGAAGCTCTATCATGGCGCCGATGCGGTACGGCATGGGCGCGGCCTTCTTCCCGGCTCTAAGGGCCTCCTCCACATCCGCGATGCCGGCGTAACCGGCCCCTTCTATCGTTTTCCCATAGGCGATGAGCTTGAATTCCGGCGCGCTCATAACCAGGGGGACCATGATTTCAAGGCAAACCGCCGCGCCTTCCTCCCTCAGTTTGTAGGCGGCTTCGAAGACAGCCTGAACCTGCATGGCGTAGATCTCCGGGTAAGAAACCGCGATACGGCAGCCCCTGCGCCCCAGCATGGGGTTACATTCCCGCATCTCCTCAAACCGGGCCAGGACCTCGGCCGTGGAAACCTTCCGCTTCCTGGTCCGCTCAAGATGCGCCGCGAAATCCTCCGCCTCCCCTTCGGTATGGGGGAGGAATTCGTGAAGCGGCGCGTCCAAGAGCCGTATGGTTACCGCCCGTCCGGCCATAACCGTGAAGAGGCTCAAGAAGTCCTGGATCTGCATGACCTTGAGGGCGTTCAGGGCTTCCCGCATGGCTTCCGGGGAATCGGCGAAGAGCATCTCCCGGAACAGGTTGATTCGCTCCGCCCCAAAGAACAGATGCTCCGTCCGGCAGAGGCCTATGCCTTCGGCTCCAAGGGCCAGGGCCAGGGCTGCGTCCTGGGGGGTTTCGGCGTTGGCGCGGACATGGAAGTCCCTGATAAAGCCCCGCGCCAGGGCGATGACGTCCGGCAGCCCCGATTCCCCCGGGTCCGGCTGGATCAGCTTTCCGGCGCCTAAATACACCGATGCCGGGCCGTACGGGGGAACGTCCAGGGTAATGTAATCCCCTTGAGAAAAGGAGATGCCTCCCAGGGCCGCCTGCTTCCCCTGGATTTTCATGCCGGGGGCTATCAGGGATGTCTTGCCGTATTGCCGGGCGACAACCGATGCGTGGGCGGAGTACCCCCCTTCCGCGGTTAGAACGCCGGCGGAGACTTCTATGGCCGCTACGTCCTCCGCGAAGGAAGCGGGCAGAACCAGGATAAACCGGGGGTCCTCCCCTCCCCGCGGGGCCTGTTTCCGGGCCGCAAGAAGGGCGCCGGCACTGAAATACGCCTTTCCCACAGCGGCTCCGGGAGCGCCGGCAATTCCGCCGGTCCATCTCGTAAAGTCCGCCGCGCTTGCGGGGTCAAGGACCGGATGGAGGATCTCGTTGAGCCTGAGGGGATCGATTGACTGTATGGCCCTGGCCGTATCCAGAATCCCCCGGTTGACCAGATCCAAAAGCAAGGCAATATCAGCCTGAACCGATTTCCGGTCCGCCGGGCGCTGTTCGACCAGCCAGACCCTGCCTTCTTCCACCACAAACCCTATCCGGCAGATCTCCTTGAGGGTATCCTCCAGCGTCCGGGCTATCGTTTCCAGCGCGGCACGGTGATCCGCCGCAAGCCGGTCCAGGCTTTCCCCTGGGGCGTCTGTTTCGTTTTCACCGAATCCTTGCCAAAAAAATCCCTGGAGCCTTTTCTCCCCGGTAAGGATGTTCCGGCTGAAATACTCGCCGGAACAGGAATCTCCGGAATGCCCATACGCCAGGGCCTGAACCATCAGAGCCGTATCCCCGCCGCCGGCATCTTCCAGGGCGATAAGCGTGGAAACATCTTCCAGGGCAGAGAAAATCTGCGTTTCGGCGTTCTCGAAATAGCCTTCAGGAAAATATCCGGCAACCATATCCATATGTTCAGAAGGGGAAAGCCGCGGGCTTGCCCCGCCCTCCCGAAGCACGGCTCCCAAATTCTTGAGGGCGGCGGCGATTTGCTCCCGTTCCCGTTCCTTCCCTTCCCGTTGTCTGATACGCTCCCGGACAATCAGCATATCCCGGACAGTACGCAGCACCGCCGGCGCGGCGAAGCCCCCAAGGGCCGGTTTTACCAGGCCCACGTTGTGAAGGACCGGATAGTCTGAAATCACGAGATTCGGGGAAACCACGATTTTAAGGAGCAGCGGCTTTTCCCGGTCCCCCGGCTTCTTCCCTATGATGCCGGCGCAGGCATCCAAAAAGGCGGCAAGGTCCTTCCCGACGGTTTCCCGCGTTACCCGCGGCGCAAGGGCGGAGTCCAGAATGATTCCCGGCGGTATGGGAAGGCCCAATTCCGCGAATTCCCTGGCCTGCCGTCCCCAGACGCCGAGTGTTTCGGGAACGGCGTTTTTGGGGCGTACCTCATGGGGGCTAAAAAAATGAATTCCGGTATGCATGGGCCAATCCCCGCTCAAAACAGGTTCATAACCGCACCG
Organism: Treponema sp.; assembly: GCA_031278025.1. The sequence goes on along the minus strand of JAITLF010000003.1, from coordinate 1,451 downwards.
GGCGGCCCCTGGAGAAAGGCTTCAAACTGACAGCCCGCGCCCTGGAGCAAATACCGCCGCAGTTTAGCCGCATCCCTGATATCCCGGCCCCGGACCGCAAACTGTATGGAACTCCCGTGTTTTACCTTGCCCCATTTGAAAAGCGCGTTGATGTCGAGGATACGTTCCCCCTCGTAATAAATATAAACCCGCAATTCAGGATACCGGGCGGTATACGCGGCGATGATCCGCTTCCAGGCTTCCACGTTGCCGTTATGAAAGAGTTCGTTTTGTACCACTACGGAATAAAGCGGCGTCATCCGCGCAGGACGTTGAGAAGCAGCGCTGGAAGGGGGAGCCGGGTTGGACGCCTCATGTTTTCCTGGCGTCTTAACCGTACACGCGGCGGCATACAATTCCCCCGGTATCGCGGGTTTGCCGCCGGAGAAAAGGGCGGCGGCGATTTCGGCGGCTTTTTGGCAGAGCCCGTCCGCCGGAGCGCCGGCCCTGCCCGCGTAGATCACCAGGAGTTCCCGTTTTCTTAAATCCCCAAAATTGGCAAGTTCCGCCGGAATCTTGGGATTGGCGGCCAGCAGCCCCCGGTCAGGATGATGGTACGCGGCAACCAGGTCAACGGCCTTCCATTTTTCGAATTCCGCCGCCAGCGCGGCAGGTTCCGGGACAACGGAAGCGGGATTAGAAGAAAAAGCGGCGTATTTCAGTTTATCAATCAAAATCATGCGAAGCAGCAGTCCCGCCTGTCCGCCGGCAGGCTCCCCGTCTTCCGATCCAAAAGGAAGAGCTTCAAAAAGAATATCCCCCAGGTTGGCGTGTTCCTCCAGCGCGTCGAGGATCCCCAGGGTTTTCTTTATATGCCGCACCGCGGCATTGAAACCTGCGCGGGTCGAAAGGATTTCCAGGTTCACCGGCTGCACTTCCGTGATCCCGCGGCCGTCCCCGCATCGAAACGCCGCAAAGCCCCGCACGTTGTTGTACGCTTCATTACTTTCATGACGGGAGTATAATCCTGATGTTCTCCCGTATACAATCGGACCGCCGAACTCCGGGCTTTTGGAACAGCTTTATATTACGCGGCGTCAGACCCGCTTTTCAGTCCCCGCGTAAACAGGCCTGGTTGCGACTGTCGGGAAAACATACAAACCACTAACAGTGTGGTATACGCTTCCCTATTACGGCCCGTTATAAATACTTTATCGACCAACTGGACCTGAGCGCCTTCGACGCCGCCTTCCATAACGACCAGCCGGCCCATAGAATACGCCCGCAAAACCAATATTGTAGTAAAAGCCCTTGCCCGGGACGCCGAGCCGGACCACGACACCATCGCGCATTTCATCGGCAGCCAGGCAGAGGCGGTGAAGGGCCTTTTTGCGCAGGTATTGCTGAAATGTTACGCTCTGGGATTAATCGGCGGAGAACTGTTCGCCATAGACGGATGCAAGCTGCCTTCC
>JAITLF010000392.1 GCA_031278025.1 Treponema sp. | reverse complement strand
GGAAGGGGGGCCCCTTTTTGGGCCTATTCTTGGGAACGGATAAGGAACTTGAGTTCCTCAAGCGTCGTCCCGGAGATTCCCCGGACCGCCGGGACTTCGGCCTGTAATTGTTCCGGCATCCCCAGTTCCTCCAATAATTCCAGGATGCGCCGGGTTATGACGGGGCTGAGGAACATGGCATCCGCCTTCCAGAAGGGGGTAAGGTCCGATTTTTTCTCCAGGGGGACCACCTCCACCGCCTCGGGGCCTATGGCGGTGATGGTCCAGGAATGGGCGCCGAACTCGAAACTGTCCCCCGGTTGGCGATGACCCCGTCGGAGGAGTAGAGCAAGAGAAGGGCGCCGGGAGCGGCGGTGAGTTCCCCGGTCAGGGCATCCTGATAAAGCCGGGGCTTCAGTTCCCGGAGCCGGGCCGCACCGCCGAGTTCCCCAGCCGGTACGGACGGCCCGGCGTAACGTCCGGCCAGCATCCGTACCACCTGATCGTAGGAGGCCCGGGAAAGAGTCTGGAAGACAAAGAAACCCCGGATGGTTTGATAGAGTTCATCGATGTTACGGGGACGTTCAACGCAGAGGGCGAGGATGATCTGGGCAAGAATGTCCAGGGGATTGGCAATGGGCTTGTTTTTTTCGATCTCCCGGTCCCGGACGGCCCCCCGCCAGGGCGGTGGCTTCCAGCAGTTCCATCCTGTTAAAGGGGACGAGCCTCCCCCGGCTGACTAACCCAACCCGGTGGCCGGAACGACCGATTCGTTGCAGCACTGCCACGGAACTACAGGGGCAGTCCGCGAGGATCACCTCCTCTACGCTGCCGATGTCGATCCCCAGTTCCAGGGACGAGGTGGCCACCACACAGGCAAGTTCCCCCGCGGCAAGGCGTTCTTCCACCGAGCGGCCCTCCCGGGAAAGGGAACCGTGGTGTACCAGGGCGGCGGTTTTTCCCGCCCGCTCGTTTACCAGAAAGGCGCTCCGCTCCGCCCGGCACCGGGAACCGGTAAACACCAAAACCGTACCCTTCCTTTGGCCCGTCCCTATCCGTTCCAGGATACTGTCCGCGATGATCCGGTACCGGGGCTTCCGCGTGCCGCCTTTTCTTCCCCTTTCACGGTTTCATCAAGGGGGGTGGTGGGGGGGGGGGGAATCAACGGTCAATTCTATGATCTTTTCTGCCGTTGGCGCCGCGATCCGTACCCGCCGTTTTTCATAACCCCCCGGTGCCGCCTTAAGGCCCCCGGTAAAATCCGCCGCGGCTTCTTCGGGCCGCACCGTGGCGGAGAGGCTTACCCGCTGGAATTCCCCGGTGATAAGGACCAGTCGGTCGATCTGGCAGGCGAGGAAGGCCCCCCGTTTGGTCCCCAGCACTGCGTGGATTTCGTCAAGGATCACATACCGTACCGTGGAGAGCGCCTGCCGACCCGAAGGGCTAAGGAGGAGGATGGCGGGGGGGACGGTGGAGAAAATGCCGGCGCTGGGACTGGGGGGTGTCCCCGGAACAGGTTTCCACCCGGATCTCCGGGAAAACCGCTCCCCGGGCCGCGAAATAACCGCCTAGAGAGGCGAGGGGTTCCAGCAGGTTCCGTCTGATATCCTCGTTTAGCGCCTTGAGGGGGGAGACATAGAGCGCCGAAAGCCGGTCCGCAGGATAACTGCCGTCAACGAACCGGGATCGCCCCAAGGAAGGCGGTAAGGGTTTTGCCGCTTCCGGTAGGCGCCAGGGCCAGTACATGCTCCCCACGGGCGATGAGAGGCCAGGCTTCTTCCTGTATCGCCGTGGCTTTTCTATAGGTTCCCGCAAACCAGGAATTAACCAGGGGATGAAAGGGCAAAGACATACCCCATAGTCCCGCATATAAAACGGGATTGTCAAGGGAAACCAAAAGGGCTTGTGAAAAATTCTGGCGCATTTTCGGCGCTTTGCACCGAAAACCGAGCTTTGCGGGACTCCGCTTTCACTCAGGCCCCGGCGATTTCGCCCCTTCGGGGACGCAGCCCTACAATCCCTTGAGCGAATCAAAACCGCAGAAGCGGTTTTAATTTTGGGATTTTGGTACAACCATCGGCACATAAATGTAACATCGCCGGTTTAGCAATTTTACATTTAATCCTATATATGGGTTTTAGGGACGAATTTAGAGCTGTTTTTCCACATTTAGTGGTAAATGTAAAATTCCTGTCGCCGGTTGAAAAATTATTGACAGGTATAGCGAATGAGAGATACCACAAATTATGGAAAAACATAATTCCAATTTTTATAATTATAACTTTACTTGGCATGTTTTCTGCTTTATATTTGCTTTCTATATCAATATAATTTTATCTATTTCTGCCGGTCATTCCGCTATTTGGGGCATTTTGCGCCGCTTCCGATACAAATACTCCTATAGAAAAGGAGTAAGATTAATGAAGAAACGAAACATAAGCATGGCCGTATTTGGCACGGTTGTAGTTACCATGGCGTTTACTTTGACAATGTGTACCGGAACGATAAACATACCGCCCTTCATGGCTGTAACCGGTATTAAGGGCGTCCCCGTAGCAGCGACTGTTTGGGACTCCCCGACTTTGAGCGGTACGGTACCCGGCGGACGCCACCAACAAAACGATTGTATGGAGTGTAAAAAGCGCAGGAACCACCGGGGAGGGAACGGTAACCGTTACGGCAACTATCGCCAATGAACTGGCTTCCGGTCCATATACCCGGGATTTTACCATAACGGTTAACACGCCGCCGGAAAGCCTTATTTTCGCGTTTGCTGAAACCCTGTCCTTCGGCGCGCAGGGCTTGTTCAACGGTGCGTCCACGGTTTTACTTGGGCTTCCTTCTGCCCTGGCCCTGCTGCTCTATGTAACGGTATGCAGAGTAAGAAAATCACACGACAGCGACCTATCACGTGAGATATGATTCGGGTTAAATTCAGCGTCTTTACCCAAATATAAAAATCAGACCTTGACAGGATATTACTTTTTTGTTAGGTTTAACGGACATACATAGGGTAGCATACAAAAATGCTGCTTTTTATAAAAGGAGTAAAGTATGAAAAATAAAAAATCTGTGTTTTTCGGACACCGTACCGCGTTGTTGCTTGCGTTGTGCGGCTTGTTTAGCGCGGGGAGTTTATTCGCGGGCGGCGGCAAGCAAGGCGGGGCTGAGAAGGTCAAGGCTTATATCATAGCCACCGACACCACGTTTGCGCCGTTTGAATTTCAGGACAGCGCCAGCAACTATGTGGGCGTTGACATAGACCTGCTGGCAGCTATTGCGGCGGATCAGGGCTTTGCTTACGAACTAAAGCCCCTTGGATTTAACGCCGCTGTCGCCGCTCTGGAGTCGAGTCAGGCGGACGGCGTTATTGCCGGCATGAGTATCACGGAGGAACGGCAAAAGAAGTATGATTTTTCCGCGCCTTACTACGATTCCGGCGTCGTGATGGCGTTAAAGGCGGACAACAACGCGATAAAGGGTTATGGCGACCTCAGTGGTAAGCGTGTTGCCGTCAAGACAGGCACCGAGGGCGCTACTTTTGCAGAATCGATAAAGGACCGGTACGGATTCACGGTTGTTTACTTTGACGAATCGCCTTTCATGTACGAGGATGTCAAAACCGG
>JAITLF010000195.1 GCA_031278025.1 Treponema sp. | reverse complement strand
AGACTCAAGTCTGGAAGTTTCGGACCCAGGTACGCGGACGGCGGGGGATACTCTCCAATGCGCCAGGCTCTAACAATTTATCATGATGCCGGGTACTATCTGCATACGGAGAAACTGATACATGAAAAAAACTATCGCCCTTCATATTCCCTCCATGCCGCGTGTTCTGCCCGTACGGGTGGGATGCCTCGCGGTAGTACTGTGGCTCCCCTTAAACGGTCTTGGCGCCCAGCAGGTTGATACCGAGGAACTCATGAAGGGGCAGGCGGGCCCGGTCAACTTCATCAATTACAGCGGCCCCTACGCCCGCGTCGACACCCGCGGCCAGATATGGGACATCGGATACGTCCCCGGAACGCGGATTCGGGCGGGCGCCCGGAATGCCGGCGTCCTTGCCCGGTATTTTGTCATCCATTCCATGTCCGGTCCTGAGGGGGATAAACGCGATGCGGACATCTTCGGCCTGGGCGCCGGCGTGGGGGTGGATCATATCAGGAATCTGCGCCTCATCATTCAAGGGTATCTTGAAGGGGCTTACGCCTATTCCGCTCAGGACGCGGCCCTCCTTGCGCAGTACATCACCGTGTACAACGCGGTCTTCCGGGGGAATTGGGATTATTTCACCAGCCGGTACAAGGCCCCGGTACTCCGGAACCTGCAGCCGGATACGGCCGGCCTTTCCCCGCGGTATGACGACTGGCCGGGCCGGACCCTCATGCTCATCCCCCTGGCCCAGGGCCGGGCAGATTCCCTGAGCGCCGTGGATACCGGCGCTCTGTCCGCTGCCGAGGTGATCGAGGAGATGAAGAAGGAGCCTGACCTGGCCCTGGGCAGCCGCACGGCCATGCTGGACCTGAAACAGCGGGAAGCCGACGCCGCCGAACAGGAAGCGGCGCGGGAGCGGGAGGCTCTTGCCGAAGCGGAGGGCCGCCTGGCGCGGGAGCGGGAGGAAGCCGCCCGTGAGCGGGAAAGGAGAGCGCGGGAGCGGGAAGCGGTGGAACGGGAGAAGGCGGCGATAGCACGGGAACGGGAGGATGCCAGGGCGGACGGGGAGGCGGGCGGCGCGGCTGCCGAAGAAAGCCGGCGCCGGGAAGAGGTGTTGGCCCGGCGGGCCGCCGAAGCGGAGGGAAAAGAGGCGGAATTGGAAAAACAGGAGGCCGAAGCGGGGGAACAAGAGGCGGAACGGGAAAAGCAGGAAGCGGCCCTGGCGGAAAAGCGGGAGGAAGCCGAAGCGGCCGAGGCCTTCGCGGAGCGGAAGGCCGGGGAAGCCCGGCAGGACCGGCAGGGCATTATTCAAGATCAGAAGGCCCTTTCCGCCCGGCCCCAATCCCCGCCCGAACCCCCGCCCGTTGAGCCGGGCGGGATATTAGGGATACGCCTTATTAACGCCGACAGTCCCCTGGGCCGTTTCGTGCGGGTCAACCCCGGGAACGGCCGGGAGCTGCATGTTTCTGAGGTGAACACCGTGCATGTCAGAACGGTTATCTCCCTGGGGGGAAAAATCTTCTCGGTGGCCGGCGAAAACCGGGGGAACGGCGCCGTCAGAATCGTGGAGATAGACGCCGGTACCCTGGAGATAATCAACCAGGGGGAAGACGACATCCATCCCCAAAGCCTCTTGTGGGTATACAACGGCGCTATCTACGCCGCGGCAAATCAGGGGGGCGCCCCGCGGCTGGCCCGGTTCAACACCGGCCTTGAACGGGAAGCCCTGTCCGCCATTACGATACACCCCTACGCAACCCCGGTCTTCCAGGAGGGCGTGGTGCTGATTCAGCGGGCCGACGGATCGCCTGAGGTACTCAACGGGGACGATCTTTCGGAGCGCAGGCAAAACATTCGATAAACAGCGGGGGCGCGTGTATGAAAACGGTTCTTTGTTATGGCGATTCCAATACCTGGGGCTGTGATCCCGCCGGGTCCGGCAGGTTTGATCACCATACCCGGTGGCCTATGGTTTTAGGGAAACTGCTCAACGAAGGCTGCCCGCCGGGCAATCCTGAGTACTGGGTTGTTGAGGAGGGCCAGTGCGGCAGAACCAGCTGCCGGGACGACCCGGTGGAAGGCGACCGGAACGGGCTGCGGCATCTTATCCCCATCCTGGAAAGCCACAAGCCCATCGACATAGTGGTAATCGTCCTGGGTACCAATGATCTGAAACAGCGGTTCAGGCCCAGTCCTTTTGACATAGCCGGCGGGGTCAAACGGGCAGCCCTGGCCGCCCTGGACTCCCGTACCGGGCCGGGGGACGCCGCCCCTCGGGTACTCATGGTTTGCCCGCCTCCCGTCGCCGATTCCCCCGGCTTCCGCATGAAATTCGGGGACATGTTCGGCGGCTGCGCGGAACTTTCCCGCCGCCTTCCCCCGTATTTCAGCCAGGCCGCCAAAGAATGCGGCGCGGCGTGGTTTGATTCGGGGGGCGTTATCAAAAGCAGCCAGGCGGACGGGATACACTGGGAAAAAGAAGAACACCGGAAACTGGCCGAAGCCCTGGCGGATGTCCTTAGAAAAATGTAACGCTTCCGCACGGGGCTGCCCTATTGCCCTATGTAGCCTTTCGCCGTGAGCAGTTCCGCGTTCAGGATGCCGCCGCCTGCGGCGCCCCGGACCGTATTGTGGGAAAGGCCCACAAACCGCAGGTCGAAGACAGTGCAGGGCCGTATCCGGCCCACGCTTACCGCCATGCCCTTGTCCGCGTCCCGGTCCTTCCGGGGCTGGGGCCGGTCCGCCTCTTCCCGGAGGATGATAGGACGCCTGGGCGCCATCGGCAGGCCCAGTTCCTGGGGCAGGGCGGTAAAGGATGCCCAAATCCGTTTTACCTCATCAATCGAAGGCTTTTTCGCCCCGAACTCAAGGCTGACGCAGGCGGTATGGCCGTCCGTTACGGATACCCGGTTGCAGAAGGCGCTGATCCGGGGGAGGGAAACGCTTTCGATGACGTTTCCCGCAATGGCGCCCAGGATTTTCAGGGGTTCCCGCTCGGATTTCTCTTCCTCCCCGCCGATGTAGGGGACGATGTTGTCGATGACGTCCAGGCTTGGCGTACCGGGATAGCCCGCCCCGGAAACCGCCTGCAGCGTGGTTACCATGAGCCGGGGTATCTCGTAGCCCGCCTGAAGGAGGGCATGGATGGGGGTCATGTAGCTTTGAATCGAGCAGTTGGGCTTTACCGCGATGAACCCCGTGTCCCAGCCCCGGTTTTTCCGCTGCAAGGGGATGATGTCCGCATGGTCCGGGTTCACCTCGGCGATGAGCATGGGGACGTCGGGAGTCCAGCGGTGCGCGGAGGCGTTGGACACTACCGGAATGCCCGCGGCGGCGTACGCCGCTTCCAGGGCGCGGGTTTCCTCTTTCCCCATTTCCAGGGCGGAAAACACGAAGGCGCAGTCCCCGGCTTTCGCGGCGGCCCGCGCCGGGGCAAGGTCGTTGGCGTCTTCCACCACCAGGCCCCCCGCCGGAAGGCTATAGGACCGCGCAAGCTGCCAGCGCCCGGCAACCGCCTGGGCGTATTTTTTCCCGGCGCTCCGGGGAGAGGCCGCCGCATAACGGACCTCAAACCAGGGATGATCCGCAAGAAGGGCGATGTACTGCTGGCCCACCATGCCCGTCGCGCCCAAAACGCCTACAGGTATCTTTGTCATAACACTCCTCCTGAAATAGCAAACACCTTACCGCCTTCCCCCGGACACCGCCTTCCGCAGCAGGGCCTCGCTGTCCGGGGACAAGGGGCCCAGGGGCAGCCGCGCGGGCCCTGCGGGAAGGCCCGCCCACGCCATTGCCGCCTTGATGGGGACCGGGTTGGTTTCCACAAAGGCGGCTTTGAAAAGGGGCAAAAGCTCATAGTGCAGCTTCCTGGCCTCCTCAAAATTCCCGGAAAGGCAGGAGCGGGTCAAAGCCGCCACCTTGCCGGGAATCAGGTTGGAGACCACCGAGATGACCCCGTCGCCCCCCAGGGCAATGAGGGGCAGGGTCAGGGCGTCGTCCCCGGAAAAGACCGTAAAACCGGCCCGGCCCGCGGCCCGGGTGTCCCGCAGGATGTCCGCCATCTGGTTGATGTCGCCGCTGGCTTCTTTTACCCCCACGATGCCGGGAATGCGGGAGAGCCGCTCAATGAGCGGGGCGGGTATATTCCTGCCCGTCCGGGAGGCGATATTGTAGATCACCACCGGAAGCCCCGCCGCTGCGGCGGCCTCGAAATGGCGGATAAGGCCCGTGTCGTTGGGTTTGTTGTAATAGGGGGTTACCACCAGGGCCGCGTCGGCTCCCAGGTCTTTGGCCCGCTGGGTGTACCCTGTCATGGATTTCGTGGAGTTAGAGCCGGTTCCGACGATAATCGGGACCCGGCCCCGGACTTCCTCCACGGCGGTTTTTATAAGCTGCTCTTCCTCATCGTCCTGGAGGGTGGGCGTTTCGCCGGTAGTCCCCAGGGGAACAAGGCCGTCTATGCCGCCAGAAATCTGAAAGTCAATAAGCCGGCGGAACCCTTCGTAATCCACATCCCCGTTTTCCTTCATCGGGGTGATGAGCGCCGTAAAAGCGCCCCTGAATCGGGCCATAACAAACTCCTCAATCTTCGTACTTTCGAGTCTTCCGAGTCTTCGTAATCTTCGGAATCCCAGTAATCTAACCGATCGTGATAATCTTACCTATCCTGGCAGGGTAAATCGAGTGGCGGATGCAGGCGGTCCGGAACCCCGCGCCGGCTTTCATCCCCCCGCATTCTGCCGGCAGAATGCCGGCGGCGCGCTGCTCCACACCTCGCGGGGCGCCGCCCCGCCACCCCGCTGGGGGACCAGGGGCCCCCCAGACCCCCCATTAAAAAGGGCGAGGGGATACCCCCGGAAAATTTTCCGGGGGTATCCCCTCGCCCTTTTTATGGGAGGTCCGGGGGGCCGGGGTGTGGGGTTCAGTCCAGGATCGCCGTTAAAACATCGTCCATGGTAAAGACGCCGCGCCGGGGGCCGGGACCCTCGGCCAGCCATTCCGCCGCGCGTAACGCTCCCGCCGCGAAGCCTTCCCGGTTCCGGGCCGAATGGGTGATCTCGATGGTGTCTGCCGGGGAATCGAAGATCAGGGTATGAACGCCCGGTACGGAACCGAGCCGCAGGCTGGGGTAGTGGAGTTCCTCCGCGTTGGGGGGCCGGTCCAGGGTTTCCCACACCGGCGCGGTCTTGCGGCTCATCTGGGCCAATACGCCTTCCACCAGGGTCCTGGCCGTCCCGGAGGGGCTGTCGGCTTTTTTGTTGTGGTGGGCTTCCCACCCTCCCACGTCGTATTCCGGAAAAGGGTCCGCCAGGCGGGCGGCATATGCGGCAATCCGGTAGAACAGGTTTACCCCCAGGGAAAAGTTGGATGCCCATACCAGGGAAGTCCCGGCGGCCCCGACCGCGCGGCGTATCTCCTCCATCCGGTCCAGCCAGCCGGTGGTACCCACCACCAGGGGGATACGCCGTTCTATCAGGGCAAGCATGTTATCCGGCGCCGTATCGGGCCGGGTAAACTCAATGGCCGCGTCGGACGCGCCCAGGCCGGACGCGCCGGCGATGGCCCGGTAGCAAGGAGCCCCCGAAGGGCCCGCCGTTCCCTCAGAAACAAGGGGATCCACAATGGCGGCCACCTGATGCCCCCGTTTCAGGGCATGGGCCTCAATCAGTTTCCCCATCTTGCCGTATCCGATAATTGCGATGTTCATGCCTGCTCCCCGCCGGAACGCTCTTCCGGTTCCTCAAAGTAATTCTTATGCAGCCCCGTAACCACGTCCCCCGCCTGGGTATCGTCCACAATGAAGCTGATGTTCACCTTGCTTGCGCCCAGGGAGACCATCTGCACCGGTATCTCCAGGCCCGCACAGACCCCGAAGGCCCGCTTGAGGATGTGGGAAGACCGGTGGACGTCCCCGATTATGGTAACAATGGCCTTGCCGGTTTTGATCTCCACGCTGGCGATGCGGCCCAAATCCCGTTTCAGACCCGCCAGGTCGTGAACCGCGTCCAGGGTCAGGGAAATCGAAACCTCGCTGGTTGCCACCATATCCACCGACAGGTCGTGTTCGGCAAAACAGGTGAACACCTTCCCCAAAAAGCCGGACTGCCCCACCATCCGGGTGGACACAATATCCACCAGGGTTACCTCCCGCCGGGAGGTGATCGCCTGAACCGGCCCTGTTTTCCTATCCGGTTTCGTTCCTATCCGGGTCCCCGGCGCGCCCGCGTTAAAGGAATTCCGCACGAAAACCGGCGTCCCGGTTTTCATGCAGGGCTGCATCGCCCGGGGGTGCAGCACCTGGGCGCCGAAATAGGCCAATTCCGCCGCCTCTTCGTAGGTAATCGATTCTACCGGACGGGCATCCCGTACCAGCCGGGGATCTGCGGTGAGTATGCCGTCCACATCCTTCCAGACCTGGACCTCCTCCGCCCCCAAAGCCGCCGCGATAACGGTGGCGGAAAGGTCCGACCCCCCGCGGCCCAGGGTCGTGATGCTACCGTTCCCGTCTTTGGCGATAAACCCGGTAACCACCGGCAGGATTCCCCCGTCCAGCACCGGCTGTAGAGCCGGGGGAATCCGTTCCCAGGTTTCCGGCAGGAGGTCCGCGAAGGTATAATTGGCGTCCGACAAGAACCCGGCATCCCAGGCATCCACCGGCCGGGCCGTTATCCCGATAGCCTCAAGGTACGCCGCAGTTATCCGCACCGAAAGCCGCTCCCCAAAGGACACCAGGTAATCCCTGGTCCTTCCGGTAAGCTCCCTAATCAGGGAAATCCCGGTAAGCAGGCTCCGTAATTCCACAAAAAGCGGATGTATCGCCTCCTGAACCGCCGGTCCCAGCCCCAAATCGTTCATTGTTTTAAGGTGAAGGCTTTCTATCAGATGAATCGACACAGACCGGTTCCGGAGCGCCGAATCAGCGGCCTCCAGCAGGTGATCCGTGGTGTCTCCCATAGCCGACAATACCACTACCGGTTTTCGGGGGAGTTGGGCCCTGATAATTTCACCCGTACGGCGGATTCGTTCCGCGTCCGCCACCGAGCTTCCCCCAAACTTCATCACAATCATGCGCCGCCTCCGTTGCCCCAGAATAGCAAAAACCAGGGGCGTCTACAATGACCCCTGCGGTTTTCCGGGAGCCGGTAAACGTCCCCGGGCCGGCGGCTCCCCCGGAGCTTCCACAGGAGCCGGGGACGGTTCTCAATGCCCGGCAGGGGCTGGTTGGTTAAGGGTTGCGGTATAAGCGCCGGCCCTGAATAACCCCGCGGGGCAGAGCAGCAGGCTCCTCCCTGTGTAAATCGCGGTTTACAAAAAAAGGCTTTGTATTTATAGTGATTTTACGGATGCTTTGGGAGGGGTTATGGCGTTAATTGATGCCTATGATTTTGAACTATTGAAAAATGAAGCGGAAAATCTGGTTTTAGCTGAGCTGGACCGGCAGCTTGAAGCCTTTGAAGAAGAAGTCTGTACCTGCAACGATTGTATCGTGGATATGGCCGCCATGGCTCTCAATGGGGTGAAGCCCTATTACCGGTTTTCCCTGCTGGGAACCCTCTACGCGGCTCAGGCCATGAACGAAAAATCTTATGCCGACAGCATTAAAGAGGCGGTTTCAAACGCCATAGAACACGTGCGGAAAAACCCGTCCCACGATTAGTACAGCGGACGAGGGGTAGCGGCGTTTAATGGTGGTAATTTCATCGGCCAGCATGTAACGGTAAATCGTTTCGTTAATGTCCCTGCGGAGGGTGTTGTTTTGTCATTGCTATTGAGCCGCACACGATTCGAACGTGTGACCCACGCCTTAAAAGGGCGTTGCTCTACCTACTGAGCTAGCGGCCCGCGCGCCCTCAAAACCTATCCGGTTCCGGAGACCAGAGAGCCTCGAAATACGTAATGTCTCACAGGCTCTTTGGCTATCCTACTTGAAACCCCGCGGGTTAGTCAAGCAGTCGCGTTGCTTCATATATAGTCCTAAAAAATAGTCGCACCTAATTCCTATTGACGTGATGTTCTCCGGCCCTGTAAGATTTAACTGCGGAGGGTTTTGATGACCGATGTTCATAATGACATGCTTGAAGATGAAGATTTTGATACGATTTTATCATCGGACATAGATTTTTCCGGGACCCTTCAATTTGAAAAGCCTTTTCTTATCCGGGGGAAGGTTTCCGGGATAATCGACGCCAAAGGGCTCCTCGTTGTGGATGAGTCTGCGGTGGTTGAGGCCAGCATAGATACGTCCAAGGTGATAATTCGCGGGGTGGTGAAGGGTGATGTGAATGCCCTGGAAAAAGTGGAAATAACCGCAACTGGCAAATTGACGGGGAACATAACAACGCCAGAGATCAGTATGGAGACAGGATGTTCCTTTAATGGTTTGTGTACTATGAAAGAACGGAATCTGCAACCGGAAAAATGAAACGAATTTGCCGCAAGATAAGTGTGGCGCTGTTCCTGCTTCAAACCGCCGCTATCTATGCCCAGATAAGGCCCGATGCGCTTGTTGAATACCGGAAGGGTAATTACGAGGCCGCCGTCCTTATCTGTAAGGATGAGCTTGCGGCCAATCCAAACAGCCTTGAATCCCATGTAGTCATGTGTTGGAGCCTTATCCAGCTTAACCGGTACGAAGAGGCCCGTACCTATGCCCTAGCAGGGAGAAACATCAGCCGGTATGACATCAGGATCGTCGAAATCCTTGGGGAAGTGAGCTATTACCAGGGGCGGAACGCTGAATCCCTGCAATATTTTCAGGAGTACATCAATCTTGCCCCCGAAGGCGGCCGCCTTGACACGGTTTATTATTTCTTGGGCGAAATATACATACGTCTTGGGCGTTTCCGCCACGCGGACATAGCCCTGTCCATGGCGGTCCATTACATGCCGGGAAACGCCGCATGGTGGGTCCGTCTAGCCTATGCCCAGGAAAGCGCCGGGTATTTGCAAGATGCGGTGCGGGCTTACGAGCAGGCCCTGGTACTTAACGCCCATCTTCCCGATGCCCGCCGCGGCCTGGACCGGGTCCGGCAATCCCTGGGGAACCGCTAAGAGCAATGCCTTCCATTGCCATAGCGACGCTGGGTTGCAAACTCAATCAGCTTGAAAGCGAGGCTATTGCCGCTTCTTTCAGGGCCGGAGGGTTCAGCCTGGTTCCCTGGCCTGCCGTTGCGGATATCCTGGTGGTGAATACCTGTACGGTTACCTCCAAAGCCGAGCAGAAAGCCCGGCGCATCATTCGCAAAGCCCTTACGGACAACCCCGATTCCCTCCTTATCGTAACCGGTTGTTATGCCCAGCTTGACGGCCCTGCCCTGGCCGCCCTGGAGGCGGAGCTTGCTCCGGAGGAACTTTCTCCGGAGGAACGCCGCCTTGTGGTGGTGCCTGGGGATATCAAGTCCGCGCTGTTAGACCTGCCCCGGCGTCTTGGATCCCTGAAAGCCGGCCTGGAAAACTGGTGCGGGGACCTGGCGGCGGGATCTCCTGCGGGAGATCCTTTTGCTTTCAACGCCGGGGATTTCTCGTTTCATTCCCGATCTTCCCTCAAAATACAGGACGGCTGCGACCGCGCCTGTTCCTATTGCCGGGTAACCCTGGCACGGGGAAAGAGCGTAAGCCAGGATGCCGGAACGGCGCTGGAACGGCTCAGGGAGCTTGAAGACCGGGGATATGGCGAAACGACGCTCACCGGGGTCAATATCAGCCAATACCGGGATGACGGCGGCCAGGGAGGGGGAAAACCTCGTGAACTGCCGGAGCTGCTGGACTTTTTGCTCCAGGGCGCTTCCCGCATAGCCCTTAGGCTCTCTTCCCTGGATCCCGCAAGCATAGGCCCTGAATTGCTCACCGCTCTGAAAAACCCGCGTATACGACCTCATTTTCACCTTTCAGTCCAGTCCGGAAGCGGGGAAATCCTTAAACGGATGCGGCGTTGGTATGTCCCGGAGGACATAGCGGCGGCGGTACAGGGACTCCGTTCCTGCCGGGAAGACCCCTTTATAGCCGGTGATATTATAGCCGGTTTTCCCGGGGAAACCGATGCGGAATTCCAGCGGACCTACGAACTCTGTAACAGACTTGATTTTGCCTGGATCCACGCCTTCCCCTATTCCCGGCGTCCCGGGACCGAAGCCGCCGGGTTGAAACCCCCGGTGAACGACAAGGACATAAGCTGCCGGATGGAAGCCCTTCTCGACCTGGCCCGGCGCGGCAGGGAACGTTACGTCAAGCGGTGGCTGGGGAAAACCGTGGAAGCCCTTACCGAAGTTCTGAACGATGAGGATGGTCCCTATACCCCGGCGGTATCGGCGAACTACCTCAGGCTGGCGATTCCCACCCCGGACAAGGCCGGCGGCCTCTTCCCAGGGATGAGCCTGCGCTGCCGTATCGCCGCCCTTCCGCCGGACAGTCCGGGGCGGTTTGACGCGATAGGGGAAATTATCCCGTAATACGCTACGGCAGACCTCCCGCAACGCGAGGACGGCCTTGTTACAGGGTGTTGCTTTTTCAAAAATGGGGCAACGCCATTGTCGAAATGCCTCAGTTAGAAAATGTTACCGAAAACTATTCCCGCTCTTGTGCCGGGGGCCGGTACACGGCGGCCAGGAGGGCCTGTTCTTCAAGCCCTTCGAGCCGGTCATACCCGGCGTATTCGCGGACCACGGCCACGGCGCCGTTTTTTTGTTCGGCGAAGCAGTTGCCGTTCTTCTTGTGGCTGCGGCTGCGGCTGCGGGTGAAAGGGAGACGTTCCTTTTCGCACCAGATTTCGGCGGCGTTGTTGATGAATTCACCGCCGTTGTCGCTATGGAACTCCAAAACCGGGAGCGGGGCGGAGTTTTTGATGTCCGTCAGGGACTGTGGGCCTTGTTGAGGAGGGAATACAGGCACAACCAGCCGGGGGCAGCGTCTGTGGCGGTCAAGGTGAGGACGTACTGGCCCGAAGCGGCCTGTCCGCAGCGGCGGGCCGTGTCGCATTGCCAGAAACCGGGTGTTTTGCGTTCCACGCCTGAGTAGAAGGTACGCATGGGGATGCGGCTTTTCAGGGAACCGAGGGGTTTGGTGAGGCTTTTCCCGCATTTGTACCAAAAGGCGCCTTTGCGGTTCATAAAGGCGCCTTTGCGGCTCATAAAGGCGCCTTTGCGGCTCATAAAGGCGCCTTTGCGGTTCATAAAGGCGCCTTTGCGGCTCATAAAGGCGCCTTTGCGGT
>JAITLF010000290.1 GCA_031278025.1 Treponema sp. | reverse complement strand
ATATACCACCCTTCCTGAAAACGGTATTCCCGGTCGCCACCATGTGGCGCCGCCACCAAAGCCCGCTTGCTCCCCTGTACTATCACTCCGATACACGGTTCATTAAAACAGTCTATCCGTACATCCTCTGTCTGCCGGTAGAGGCACACCCCTTCGATAGCGGTAGCAATCCTCCCCGGTTTTGGCGCAAGGGCCGGCAGTTTGGCCTTGAGCGCGTCGATACCCCGCCTTGCGGCTTCTTTGTCATGTTCCATGCCGGAATTATAGCACGGCTGATAGGATTAGGCAAGATATTGATAAGATTGTGTCTACAATTACCTTGTTGCCGCCGTTATCCTAATAGCAAGAAACTATTTTAGGAGGAAGTATTAACACGAAAGTGTTAATGTCCTATTTAACGTCAGCGGCGATGCCGCTTTTTACAGGAGGAAAAAATGAATTACCGGTTTGGCGGCCCGGGTAAGGAACGTAGCATTTCCATGACCGACAAACTGTGGCGGAGGTTTGTCGCGGGAATGTTCCCCCGGTGTAACTGTGGAGCGTGGCGGATTGAGCTAGCCATTGCGGAGGCCGAGCCGTCCGGCGGCGAAGCGGCGTGCCACGTACGGCACGGCGAGCTTTTATTTCGCCAGTTCAACCCTGAAGTGCGAAAAGATGCTCAAAAAAACCTCGTTAGGAATCCGGTATCCTCGTATGCTTGAGAGGACGATGGGCTATGCCTTGATTTTTTCTACAATCCGGTCAAGCTGTCTTTGGGTCAACCCCTCAAATGATGTCCCTTTTGGGAGATACTGCGGTTCCCAACCCCGCACCCCGTCCCGGCAATCCCCGCTCTCACGAATGATAGGGATGAGCAAAATAGATCTCACCGTCCAACTCGTGCGACAGCCCCTTGTACCTTGAAAATGCCTTCCCGTTGCCCGCCGTCTTGATATATTCATCAGGAATTGACCGGAACGCCCGAACCGCCTCCTTGTTGAGGGTTGCCGCCTCCTTGTTCGGCATCACTTTTCCCCTCAGTCATTTCGTGGTTTTATCAACAAGGCCGCGCTATACATCGTCTTTTCTGCCCCTTCCATCGTATCCGCCTCCCAGTCTCCCACCCGAATCTTCTTATCAACAATTGCGGGCCGGGTGTCTGTCAGTTTTCGATCGGGAATCTGTCCCCTCTTGCCTTTCGCCCCTCTCCAAGCCTTCCGGTAGACGCGGATGCCGAAAATGCCCCTTCAATTCCGGTTCTTCCTTTATTTCCCCATACCAATACCCATAAATCGTCCCGACAGACAGCGGATACTTCGTATCAGGCGCGTTTCAGTCTGTTGCGGACATTCCACCTTTAATAGTCCCGCTATTTGGTCAGGCGAGCAAGTCTTTTTGAACGCGCTCTTAACGGCAGCCATTAAAGGCGCGTTGTCCCTCTTGGGCCGGACCCAGAATTCTAAACGCCGCTGTCCCGCTTGCCGATGGGACTCCGCTCACGTCTTAATCCCTCGCTTACTGTTGGGCGCATTCCCACGCCACACTCCACCCTTTATCGCAACCGCCACCACCCTCATATACCGCTTGAACGTTATCCGCCTTCGCGAACAGAAATTCAGCCCTTAGCGGTCTGAACCCGTTTTTTTACTTCATCACGTGCAGCAGACTCCGCTTCAGTCATGAGACTTCCGATCGGGCTGCTGCCGCTTGGCTCACCCAATCCAAACAGCTATCCATTTACCGGCAAGTTCCCCGTTCACCGTTACCTTGACGGTATTTGATTCTCGCACCACCTGAACGGGCAGATCCGGAGTGGAAAAACCTGCCGAACACGCGCCGGAACGGACGGCACCCTGTCCGAGGCAGTCAGGCAGGGTAAGTTCGCAGGGGACATCGGCTTTGATGATCATAAGCCCATAGATCAGGGGATTTTTCAGCGATTCCTCCACCATAGTCCATGCCAGAGTAAGGGGCTTGTCCGCAAAGGTGTATTCCCTGCCGTCAATGGCGATGCCCCGGCAATCTGATCCGCTGAAACCTGCCAAGTTCCCGTCTTTATCAAGCCGATAGCTTAGAACATCCGTTCCCCGGTAACTTACGCGGTGTCCCCGGATTTCTTCCTCGGAAAGGAGAATATCCACCGGAGGCAGAGTCCGGCCCGCTAGGAGCGCGCGGTCTTTTTCCTCGTCCCGAAAGAAGGAACCATACCAGTCTTCGGTGAACCGGCGATAGTGGTTGGCCAGCGATACGGCCCCGTTTGGGAAAACGTTCATGATATACTGCGTGTCTTTCGGCCTTGATCGGGCCTCTAGGCTGCCGGGACCGTAAGCGCCTAGGGTATGGAGCACGTCGAAAAGGGTGGATACATCATCGCCTGTGGAACAGGACTGATCGTCCCGGAGCCGGAAGCCAAAATAAGCGGCCACGCCTTCTTCTCCCGCTCCTGAGTACTTTTTAAGGGCCCCGACGGTTAACCCGCCCGCCATAGCGACAGGTTCCGCTTCCCCTGGGGTAAGGGCATACACATAGTCGGGCAGCAGATCCGTGAGTATCTTCATTGATGGGATCGCCGCCAAAGCGCCTGAAAAGACGACCTCTTTGCCGGCCATTGATCGCGGCTGGCTTGCAGGCTCTACCGCCTTTAGACCGAAAATATTCAGGAATACCTCCCGAACATCCCTATCCGCCGTATCTTCGTTCATGACCGCCGGGACCGCCATCCATACGAGTTTACCGCCCCGGCTGACAAAAGAGGCCAGCAAATCCAGCGTTTCTTTTTTGACAAAGGGTTCAAAAAGCACTACGATTCCCCGGTATTTCCTCCCCAGAATCTCAAGCCTGCCATCTTCCACCAAACGCCCGTACTGGAGCAATTTTTCTTCGGTGATATAGTTCCCGTAACCATACTGCACCATCCACGAGCCAAACCGCTCTTCCACATAGTTGAGCTCAAGCGGATAAAGGAGGAGCACATCGGTATCCCGGTGTTCTATACCTTGTACCAGCGCGTGGGACAAGCCGTCAGTCGCTAGGATACCGTCAACTTCCGCCGTGCCATACACTTTTCCCACATTCCGAAAGCGCCTCCGGACTTCATTTGGGCTGCCCCAGCTTGCGCAATAGGCATAGGGAAAGCGGTTAAGAACGCCGAAGGAACAGGCCAGAGCTTGGGCATAGTAATCCCGGTCAGTATTTCCCCCTTCAGGATGATCGTTTCCCGAACCGGTGAGGAATTCGTTCCACCGGAAATAGTCGTAACAGGCGGCAATGTTTTCCCTGATGGAACTGGACCAGACATAGGACGGCGTGTAATCGTAGAGCTTCCCCCGGGCAGCCGAACCGGGAACCATAGCGGAGAATACATCCCCTTCAAAGTGCCGGTCGCAGGTCGGAGACTCCTGCCATGTTGCGTGGGCTCTGGTCATGATCGGAGCGCCAAAGAGTTTTTCCGAATACTCAAGGGCATCCACGCTGAGATCCACCACCCTGCGGGAAAGCAGTTCAAAATAGCGTTTGCGGAAAAGCCAAGTTTCATAGACACCCTGCGGGTCTTTTCCCAAAACATACTGGGAAGCCTCGTCTCCCCCGCGCTGATGGTAAGAAAAATACACCATGTACTTAAGGAAATTCCGGTATTTATCCCCATAGCGCCGGGCAAACTCGTTGATGAGGGCGGGAGTAACATAGCGGGTGGTGATTTCCGTCAGGCCGAAATGATTGGTCAGGTCCCAGTCAAACTGGATGTGCATCTCGTCGGAATAATAACCCTGATAACGTATCCCCGCGTCTTTGTGAGCGCGGATGACCCCGTGGATATAATCCGCTGCGCCGGCATCAAAATAATCCAGTTCCGGTGTCTGGTACACTGCCACAATCAGTGCCCGTTTCTTTCCGCTTGCCGTATGGCCGCTTACCCGCATCTTTCCGTAGCCCCAGCCGGAACTGGTAACGGCAAAGGAACTTTCATCAATTTCAACCGTAACGCTTTTAGAAATATCATCAATGGCATTCTCATCCACGTAGTAGTAAGCTGAATTACCGATTCTCTCTTCGTCAAAAGCCAGCGCGTGTACCCGTTCCAGCTTCAGCTTGATGGGGCCCTTGTTGTTGTACCATTGCCGCTGGAACGTTATGGTTGTATCGAAAACGCCGCCGTTCAGGGCGCATTCCTGAAACTGCCAGGAAAACCCGGTGTTGTCATGCTTTTGGGCAAACCCTCCGCCTATATCAAGGGGCGAAATCAGGGAAGCCCCGAAGGTCATGCCCGCTTTGAGCGCGTAGTCATGGATGACCTTAAAAGCCTTGAGAGTCTTTTCGCTGTCCGGATAATTTTCGCGTGATGCGCCGCCAAAGAAAAAGTCGTAACTGACTTCAATGCGCTCCCCGCCCTGACACCGGGCGTTTTCACAGAACGACTCCAGCGTCGTGCCGGGCGGATAGATCCCCTGCTTCTCGCCTGAAAACCCCCGTTCATCGTCATCGAATATCGGCCCATCCGGATTTTCGATAATACGATCCAACTGCTTTTCATCCGTGAGGATTAACACGTGATGCTTGTCGAACAGGCGGAACACGCCTTTTTTCCTCATGACATCCATAAATAACGAGCCTCCATTGCTTATTCGTAACTTGCTTATTCACAACTTAATAAAACTGATACAGATCCGGTTACGCTTTTATTGCCCCTGACGTGATCCCTTCGATATAGAGTCGGGAAGTAAAAATGAACAACACCAAAAGAGGGATAGTAGCGAACACAAAACCCGCTACCATAGATCCCAGATCCACCGATCCCGTCATGGTCTGGAACACCCGGATTACCACGTTGATAACCTGTTTGCTGTTGGTTTCAATGACCAAAAGGGGCCAGATGAAATCATTGTAAAAGGCCACCATGTTCATAACCGCGATGGTGGACAAAATAGGTTTGGACAAGGGCAGGGCTATGCTGACTAAGGCGTTTAACTCGCTGCAACCGTCTATTCGGGCTGACTCAAACATCTCTCCGGGTAATTGCGCTATACTGGTCCTGCACAACAGGATGCCGAAGATCTGGCCCCCCGCAGCCCAAGGCAGGATGAGGGCCCACCACGTGTTGTACATACCGTATTTCTGAACCAGAGAATACTGGGGGGTAAGAAGCAGCACCCCCGGTACCATCATGAGGGCAATAACCGCCATATATAAAAAATTTTTCAAGGGGAAATTGAGCCTTGCAAACACATAACCGCTCATCATGCAGAGCGCCAGAGTCAAGGCTGTTCCCGCGCCGACCACAAGAAGGGTGTTTATCATATTGGGAATTAACATACCGATTGCTTTGTTGTAATTCCCCCATTCTACCGGGTTTGGCAGGGCGAAAAAATCGCCGTAGATCTGTACCGTCGATTTCAGGGAAAGAAAAATCATCGTAAAAACTGGAATAAACGTCAACAGCAACAGAACAAGGGCAATGAGAAATATGATGATTTGAAACCAGGGAATCCTGATTGATTTGGTGTTGTCCATACTTTTCCTCTAATCCGAATTTGTTTTTATTTTCATATTCACCAAGGTGCCGATCAAGGTGAACGCAAAGAGAACTAGGCCCAAGGCGCAGGCATAACCGAAACGGCCAAACTGGGTGGTGTTAAAATACAGTTCCAGCCCCGGCACATAGGTACTCGTCCCCGGCCCTCCGCCGGTGAGGAGGTAGATACCGCTGAAGTCCTGTACAGAAGCGATGAAGGTGAGGATGAGCAGCACCTTGATCTGCGCCGTCAGGATGGGCAGTTGGATCCGGAAAAAAATCCTCGTCCGGTTCGCGCCGTCGATCCGCGCGCTTTCCAGAATACTGGGGTCAATATCCATCAGGCCCCCGTAGAATACCAGAAACGGAAGAACCCCCACAAAGGGAAAGCCCACAAAAAGAATAGCCCATAAAGCCCACCGCTCGTCCCCCAGCCAGACCTGCTGGAGGTTTTCCAGTCCGAGACGGCCCAAAAGCTGGTTAAGGAGGCCGATGCTGGGATCGTATATCTGCTTCCACATGAGGGCGCCTACCACGCCGGGCACCACCATAGGGAGTACAAAAAGGAGGCGGAATATGGTCTTCTGGCTGTTGGATTTCATGGAAAAGATAAGCCACGCCGTGAGCAGCGGGACCGTCATGGTTTTGAGTGCGCCGGCTGCCATAATGATAAACATATTTTTTATGCCCGTGAGAAAATACCCCTCGGAAATCATGAGCCGGAAGTTGTCAAGCCCCACAAAACTCATGGTCGCCCAAGTGTTCCTGTCCCAAGACCAGTTGGTAAACGCGCGGGTTAGGGCAATAACCACCGATGAATAATTGAAGGCTATAAGAAGCGCGAAACTTGGGATAAGCAGGATATAGGCGGTTTTATGCTGATTGAGGAGCTTTCCGGCATGGATGATTGCGAGCCTCGTCCGGCCAATCCCCAGAAGGAAAAAAACTGCGGCCAAGATGCCGAAAAGCCCCGTCAGTATCCCCAGTAGCGGTTTGAGTCCCTGCATGATACCCACTCTGGCAAGACCGGTATTGGAGAAGCGGAACACAAAATCACCCAAACCAGTAAGGTAAATGGATTCTTCCACAGGCATAAAGTTGGTGATACTGTTATCAAGCCGGGTGGTGTAGATTTGGCGGTCGTTCTCGTCAAAGAGGTAGAGGAACCGTTCCTCGGTGCCTACGACAATACAATTACCCTCGGCATCGCTTCCCGCCACCCGTCCGGTAACGGCGAAGGACTCCGCCGGACTGCCCCGACGCAGAATGTTCAGGTCTTCGTCCAGAACATAATACACGCCGGTTTTGTCCATGGTTAAAATCCGCGTTCCCCCGATTCGTTTAAGGTCCACCAGTTCGTACTGCAATGAAACCCGCCCGATCTCCCTGCCCTCGCGGTCTATCCTGATGAGTTCCCCCTGATTGTCCGCCAGGAAGATGCTCCCGCCGTCAGCAGAGTACAGGGCTCCTTTCATACGGATATTGTAGGAAAAATTGCTCTTCTGTTCCCCTCCGGCACGGTAGAGGAGAATATTCTGTCTGCTCGTACCGGTCCCGGCTGAAATCAAAATCTCCCCTTCATCCTCGGTAACGTCAATATTGAATATCCGCCGTTCCGTATTGATAGTCCGAAGGAGTTCCCCAGTATCAAGATGAAGGATATACAGGTTGTTGTCTTCATTCCCCGCATAGAGGGTACGGGAATCCGGACGGGCCACCAGTTGCTTAAAGGGCCCTCTGCCCTGCATGGACCACCGCCGCGTCCCGTCGGGGGCAAAGGCGATAAGCTCGTTGTTATAGGTTCCTACCAGCACTGTGCCGGTCGCCTCGTCCCAGCCCAGACAGTTGTTCTGCTGCCCCGTCGTAAAGGGCATACGCTCCATGATGTCCGTAACAAGTCCGGCGTGGCGGTTTATCCCGATAACAACGCCGCACAACACCGCCCATAACCCGGCAAGTGCCATGAACCCTTTTTTGTTCATTCCCTTACCCCTTAGCTTTCGTGCTATTGGCCGGTGGGAGCGTTCTGAGGATTCCGCAGATCGTTCCGGCTTATTTTAGAAGCTGTCAGGGCCTGATCCAGATACTGGAGGGTTGTGGCCTTGTGGCTAGCCAGCCACTGATCCACAGTGGTCTTGCCTGAAAGGTAGTTGTAGGAATAGTCATAGTAGGCCCTGAGCGCCTCCTGAATATCCGCGATACCCCGTGCCAGCCCCCCGCCAAAGCCCTTCTGGGCATTCCCAATAAAGGAAAGATTGGCAAACATGGCTTGGTAATCCGGCGGCAGATCCACGCCGTATACCAGTGGAGGGCCGCTTACCGAGCGTCCCGCCAAAAGGCCGGCGGAAAGATAGCGGCTGTACCCGTCTTTGGACGAATAGTACATCAGAAAATCCACCACGAGGTCGTTGTGGGCCTTGTCTTTTTTTACCGCCGACAAGTTTCCTTGCGCCACTTCTATGGTACGGGCCTTCGCCTCAATGCCGGGGCCCTCCATGCTTGGCATATTGAAGGTGCCCAGTTCAAACATGGTAACACCGCTTATGGCTTGGTTGTTGGATTCAATAGCCTGACCTGCGGCGAGTTTCTCCATATCGGCCTTAAACTGGCTCAAGCCCCATGCGCCGTTTACCATCATGGCCGCCTTTCCCTGATAGAAAAGGGGAAGCGCGTCTTTGGTCCCAAAGAACGCGTCGCCTCCGGCATATTTTGGGAATACCTTGGCAAAATTTCCCCACACCGTCCGCATACCCACGGAATCCGGAGCAAACTGGCCTTCCGCAACGGCTTTGAAGAACCGTACCGGACTCTGATTCACCTTCCATGCATCATCGTTGTAGGGATCCGAAGGATCGTAGCTCCACACGCCGTCCACATCGGGATCGTAGAGATAATCGCCAAGCTGGGCCCTAGTTATGTTGATCATGGAACGAGTGGTCTGATCCGCATAGATCTGGGCAAGCCAGCCCATCTCCATAGCCCAGAAACTGTTAAAATCCCCCGCTACGGAAATAGGCTGATACCCTGCGGCCAAAAGTTTTTCGCATACCGTGACAAGCTCGTTCCATGTTGCGGGCGGCTGTACCCCTGTCTTGGCAAAAATGTCCTTGTTGTACTCCCAGAGTACCTGCACCGATTCCAGACTGAGGAGTATCCAGTCCTGCCTGATCATATCCACGATCTGCATCTGGAAGTTGAATTGATCCCGCCAGCGGCCATCCGAATAGGGGCTTTTCTGATCCGCATATTCCAAGAAATTCACCACTTTATCAACTGCGGAAGGTCCCGCCAGATTGCCGTGGACAATATCGGCGTTGGGATTGGACGTGGCGAAAATATTGTGCACCCATTCACCGTACCCTTCGGAGGGCTTCAGGTCGACGACAACATTGACATCGGGATGGAGGGCCATGTACCCTTCCGCCACAGCCTTCCAGCCTTCCTCGGCGCCGATCTCCGCCCAAGTATTGATAGTAATGGTCTTGTTCGCTGCCGGAACAGCGCCGCCTTGCTGCCCTCCGGAATCCTTCCGGCAGGCGCCCGTAAAAACAATAAAAAAACCCAAAGCCAAAAGTGCCGCTAAACTAAACAAACGTTTCATACTGTCCTCCATGAACAAGAAAAATAGTAACCGGGCCTGAACTGCCGCGAAAAAAGTAATCGGTCCACGCCTATAGTCCATTGTAAACCCATCCTTAAAAAAGTCAACTTTTTTTTAAGAAGTTTTTTGAAAAGATGGAAAGTTTTCAGGTTTACCGATGTTTTGCCGCTTAGGTTTCCCTTGCCGTTTAGGTAAGCAAGCGCTGATTACATCAGGGACTATGGTATAATACAGGCATGAAGAATCCGCAAACCGTTACGGATAGGGAGTACGGGGAGGGGATCCACAAAACACGAAGGGTTCTCAAACGAGGCCCTCATTGATCCTCATTGATATAAAAGAATGCCGTCCCAAAGGCTTTCCGGTGTTTCCAGCGTTTCAGTGATTAAACAGTTTTTTTGAAAAACAACAACTCTCCAAACCACGCGCCTTATCGGGTAGTTTGTCGATTTGCGCTTTAAGACTAAGGTTATGCTTGTTCCGAGCAGTATCCCGATGTCCCGTCCGCCAACCCCTCTGACAAACAGGATCTTTATCATGCTTTTAACCCGCGAAAACGTTCCCCGATAGATACGCTCATGTTCGCTTACGAATTAGCGGCAACAGTCTTTGCAGAGGTCATTTTGTTTGCCGTTTCTGGTTGTGCGAGGGCTGTAGCAATGGGGACATTTGGTTTCTATGATGATTTGCATAATCCCATAGTATTTCTTTACGCCCCTGTTGTCATTGCCCTTTTAGCTAGCATACGTTCCGGATCTCCGCCCCTTGAGTTTTAGTACAATCGGTCTGCTAGGGAAACGCTGATTAACTTGACGCTCATCGAAGGTAAACAAAGTTTACCCGTTTCCCTAATGTATTTGCTCATTTCATTGCGCAAATAGGGTAAACTTTGTTTACCTTGCGTTAAAG